>JBDGQF010000399.1:0-3900 GCA_042219255.1 Halobacterium sp.
GTCGAAGGAGGTGGCGCCCGCGAGTTCGTAGCCGTGGCTCACCTGGAACTGGACGACTTCCTCGAGGAGGCCGCGGTCGCGGAACGCCTGCGTGGCGGCGCCGGCGACTTCGAGACGCGAGACGTTCATGACGATGCGGTCGACGCCCGTCTCGGCGGCGTGGTCGAGGACGGCCTCGTAGTTCCGACTGCCGCCGAGGAAGAGGGCGTCGGCGTCCTCGGGCAGGCCCTCGGGCGCCTCCTCGTTCCGCAGGTCGACGTCGTCGGCGACGCCGTTGGCGTCGAGGTTCTTGCGCGTGGTCTCGATGCGTTCGGGTTTGCGTTCGAGCGCGGTGACGCGGCCGGCGTCGCGGGCCGCTTCGGCGGTGACCGCGCCCGTGCAGGAGCCGACTTCCACGAAGTGGTCGTCGGGCCCGAGCGCGAGTTTGTCCCGCAGGACGGCCCTGACCTCGGGTTTGGTCGGGCCGGCTTTCGCGTCGTGGGGGAGACGAGTCTGCGACATCACCGAACACAACAGCAGTAGCGCCTAAAACAATTTTGGTTGAATTAGGGAAAGTAGGGTTTGGTAGAGAGGTCACAGACGGCGGCTAACGCAACTCAGGCGGGCGTGTCTACAAAAATACTTGAATTAGGAACGCGTCAGGTGGACGTAATGGCCGACGCATCCAGCATCGAGGAACTGGGGGTCCTCCGGAGCAAGCGCAACGCCACGCGCTACCAGATTCTCGTCGAAATCGCCGAACGGCAGCCAGCGGTCAGCCAGCAGGAGATTGCCGACGCCATCGGCGTCACCGCCCAGGCGGTCAGCGACTACCTCGGCGACCTCGTCGAGGACGGCCACGTCCGCAAGCACGGCCGCGGCCGCTACGAGGTCACCAAGGAGGGCGTCGACTGGCTCATCTCCCAGACCGACGACCTCCGGTCGTTCGTCGACTACGTCTCCGAGAACGTCATCGAGGAAGTCGAAGTCGACACCGCAATCGCCACCGCCGCCATCGAGGAAGGCCAGCGCGTCTCACTCACGATGCGCGACGGCGTCATGCACGCCACGCCGGGCGACACCGGCAGCGCGACCGCGGTCGCCGTGACGGACGCCGAGGAAGGCCAGGACGTCGGCGCCGCCGAGTTCGAAGGGATGCTCGACTACGAACCCGGCGAAGTCACCGTCGTCTCCACGCCCCCAGTCCGCGACGGCGGCAGTCGCGCGCTCCCAGAAGGCGCGGTCGCCGACCGCCTCGACGACCACGACCTGGTCGCCGCCGCCGGCGTCGAAGCGCTCGTCGCCGTCCGGGACGCCGGCCGCGAACCGGACATCCGCTTCGGCACCGCCGACGCCGTCCCGGAAGCCGCGAGCAAGGGCCTCTCCGTCCTCCTCGTCGCGACGACCGACCGCCTCTCCGAACACACCGACCCCCTCCGCGAGCGCAACGTCGGCTACGAAGTCGTCGAGTCCACGGAGTACTGACGCCCCCGCAGTCTCTTTCTGGCAGTCCCGCTCTGTCGATAGCGCGCCGCGACTGACTCCATCGCCGATAGAAGTTAGTAGCGCGCGACAGAATATCGTGGTATGGTATCACAGGGCACGCCACTGGCGGGTGGGGGGTGAGTCCGGTGTTCGCCGCCAACGCCGACACCACGACGCCACACGACCTCGTCGCGGCGTCCCAGCGGCTACTGCACGCCGTCGTCCACGACAACCGCACCGACGACCTGTTCTCGTCGCTGGCGGGCCTCGACGAGGGCGTCCTCGACGTCCTGACCGAGGACGCGCGCGCCGCGAAAGCGTTCTGGCTGAACCTCCACGGCGCGCTCGTCGCCGACGCCACGCCGGACGGCGCGCGCCGCGTCGCCGGCACGCGCGTCGACGCGGAGACCCTCCGCCACGGCGTGCTCCGCGGCGGCAAGTGGAAGTACGGCTTCGGCTACCTCCCAGACCCGTTTCCTGGCGGGTTCGTGCGCCGGCACGCGCTCGACGACGCCGACGAACGCACGCACTTCGCCGCGCTCGCCGCACGACACGCCCCCGAACTAAGCGGCACCTACACCGCCGTCGACGTCGACGCGGAACTCGCGGACGTGACGGCGACGTACCTCGACGGCACCGTCGACTACGACCCGACGGTCGGCGTCGCGCGCGTCCCCGGCGTGTTCTTCTGGCACCGCGGCGACTTCGGCGGCCGCGCCGGCGTCAAGCGGTTCCTCGTCGACCACGGCGCGCTCCCGCCGGACGCCGACCCGCGGTTCTCGTACGCGTCCCCGGAACCGGACGTCGCGTCCGAATCGGAGTCCCGGACGCGCCGCGAACGCCGCCAGTAACTAGTAGAGTTCGCCGCCGAGCGGGACGTCCTCGTCCGGGCCGACCAGCACTGGGTTGCCGTCCGCGTCCGGCACGCCCACAGTGAGCACCTCCGACACGTAGCCCGCGATGTTGACGGTGCCGAGATTCGTCGCGCAGAGGACTTGCCGGCCGACCAGGTCGTCCGGGTCGTAGTTGTAGCCGGTCTGCGCCGCGGACTGTACGACCTCGTCACCCAGGTCGACGTCCAGTTTCGCGAGTTCCGGTTTCCGCGCCTCCGGGAACGGTTCCGCGGCGACGACTTCGCCGACCTGGAACGTCGTCTCGAAGAGGTCTGGCATGCGCGGAGCACACGCGGTCGGTGGAGTTAGTCGTTCGGGTCGAACCAACTACTTTGGGCGTCCGCCACGAAGTCGACGTATGGCACTCAGGCTCTACGAACTGGAGGGCTGTCCGTACTGCGAGAAGGTCGCGGACGCCCTCGACCACCACGGCGTCGACTACGAGACGGAGTGGGTGGACGCGCTGCACTCCGAGCGCAACGAAGTCAAGCGCGTGAGCGGCCAGCGCGGCGTCCCCGTGCTCGTCGACGAGGAGCGCGGCGTGACGATGGCCGAAAGCGAGAACATCCTCACGTACGTGGAGACGACGCTGGCATGAAGATTTACACGCGCCGCGGCGACACCGGCCAGACCGACCTCCGGGACATGTCCCGCGTGTCGAAGACGAGTCCGCGCATCGAGGCGTACGGCACGGTCGACGAGGTGAACGCGCTCGTCGGCACCGTCCGCCCCACGGGCTACGACGACATCGACGACTACCTCGAGGCGACCCAGAACCACCTCCACATCGTGCAGGCGGACTTCGCGAACCCGGAACCGGAGGAAGGCGACCCGGTGGTCACGGACGACCACGTCGACGAAGTGGAGGAGTGGATTGACGCCTGCGAGGAGGAACTGGAGCCCCTGGAGTCGTTCATTCTGCCGGGCGGCAGCGACGCCGGCGCGAAACTCCACCAGGCGCGCGCGGTCTGCAGGCGCGCGGAGCGCCGCGCCGTCGCGCTCGCCGACCACGAGGACGACGTCAACGAGACCGCAATCGCGTACTTGAACCGGCTGTCGGACGCGCTGTTCGTGTTCGCGCGGCTGGCGAACCAGAACGCGGGTGTCCGCGAGGAGTCGCCGTCGTACTGACGGCGCGCGGACGAGAGAGGTGATGCCTTGTGCCCCTCTCGGGGCGCGGTTGAAGTGCCGACGGTCGAATCTACTGGGACAGACGCGGACGGACGGCCGGCGGCGCCCGCCGCTCGAATTTTAGGTCACCCAAAAACTACTAAAATCTACCGGTGGACTGTCGTCAGCACCCTGGTGCGCGGTGCGGAATCGGCTCGGTTTCTCGCGCGCTCGCGGCTCCCGCGTCGAATAAACGCAAGTCTTAATGGCGGCCTTCGGGTAGTATCGGGTGCGAGGGTCGGTGGTCTAGTCCGGTTATGACGGCTCCTTCACACGGAGCAGGTCGGCGGTTCGAATCCGCCCCGACCCATATTCTCGGTTCACTCACGCCACGCAGCGACGCGTGTGTCGCTGCGTGCGTGATAGTCGCGTG
>JBDGQF010000040.1:0-3899 GCA_042219255.1 Halobacterium sp.
GTCCGCTTCATCATGTACGTGTCGAGGTCGCAGGCGCCGTAACACGGCTGCCCGGAGATGACGACGCGCGTGTCGTCGGGGAGCAGTTCGCGCAGGTCGTCGGCGACCATCGGCGCGCGCCGCTTCAACCCCTCGGGGAACTGCAGGCCGACCTTCTCCGCGCCGCGCTCCTCGACCGCCTCCACGATGCGGTCGAGTTCGTAGTCCCACGTCCGGTCGTGTTTCAGGGAGAGCCCGGTCTTCCGGAGGTCTCCCGCCGAACGCGTCTCTTCGTGACTCATTGCAGTCGAATACTGGCCTCGGGCGTTTAACCCCGACGGTTCCCCCGGCCAGTGCCGGCTCGAACCCACCAGTCCGCTCCCACCCCCGCTTCCGGCACCTTCAAACCGACCGAGTCCGAACAACCGGGTAATGAGCGTCGACTCCGACTCCGCGACGACCACCGACACCGCGACCGTTGACGAACTCGCCCGCGAACTCGGCGAAGCCATCCAGGACTGCGCGGAGTACCGCGCGTTCGAGGACGCGAAAGCCGCCGTCGAGGAGAACGAGGAAGTCCAGCAGCGCATCGAGGACTTCGAGGACGTCCGCCAGGACTTCATGCTCGCGCGCCAGACCGGCGACGCCACCCAGGAGGACGTCGCCGAAGTCAAGGAAGCCCAACAGCACCTCCACGACCACCCCGTGATGGCAGAGTACCTCCAGGCGCAGGACGAACTCGAAGCGAAGTTCGAAGCGCTCAACGACCTCATCTCCGAACCGCTGGCCGTCGACTTCGTCGGCGAGTCCGGCGCCTGCTGTCAGGACTGACCCCTCACTCCCGTCGGGGCCAGTGACGCTGGCGTCCGCGGACTACTCGTCGTACTTCTCGCGAATCGTCGCTTCTTCGGCCGCGAGTTTCTCGATACCGGCCTTCACGCCGTGCGTGAGGACGGTGTGTCCCATGTCGGTGAGCACGTAGTACGAGTAGGGTTGTTCGGTGCCCGTGTTGGGGTCGCGGCGGTTCCGCACGAGGCCCGTGCGCTTCAGTTTCCGGAGGTGGTAGTGGAGGTCGTTGCCGTCCCGGCCGAGCAGGTCGCCGAGTTCGCTCGCGCTGAGCCGCTCCGTCTCGCTGAGCGCGCACAGGATGCTGAACGCCGGTTCGGCGGACGCGACGTCGTACATTTCGAGGTACTCTTCGCGCGTGAACAGGCTGTCCTCGGGGACGTCGACGAACGGCCGCCCCTGGCTGTCGCCTTCGTCGCCGTCGTCCCGTATCACGCCGCCGTCGCCGCGCGCCGTCCGGTTGTCGGTCATGGGGGTGTCCTCACGCTGACGTACGCACCGAACCACGTTAAATATTCTTACTCCGGTGGGAGTGGTCGCGGCGCCGGCGGCCGCGTGGCAGCGCTCGGCACGTTTATCAGCCGTGACGACAGACCGAAAGAATATGCGCGAGCGCCTCCTCGCGGCCCTCGACGACAGCGACACACTCACGCACGCCGCCAGCAAGCGCGGCTTCCTCGTCTACCTCATGGGGCCGTACAAGTCCTACCCGCCCTACGAGTCGTCGCCCGCGGACGAGACAGCGGTCGCGATGACGCGACCGACGCTGGACGAAATCGACGCCCGCATCGCGGACGGCCGCCTCGACCTCGACGCCGACGAAGCCCTCGGCCTCCTCGTCGCCCTCCGCAACGACCTCCGCGCGGACACCGGCGTGAACGCGTTCCTCGCGACCGACCCCGGCATCCCCCTGCACGAGATGGACGCCGCCACGCAGAGCATCGCGTACGCGGACGCCGCCACGGCCACCGTCTTCGTCGCGCCAGCGATGGGCGACAACCTCGGCGTCGGCATCGAGACCGGCGCCGTCTGCGAACACCTCTCGGACGACGCACTCCTCGAAGCCGTCGCGTTCCTCGGCGAAGCCAACGTCGACAGTTCGATGGTCGACGCCGTCTCGACGCGCTGGCACGTCACCGTCGACGAGTTCGACGGCTACGCCGACCTCTACCGCGCCGTCCGCGCGCACCTCCGCGCAGTCGCCTGACTGTCCGCCCTCGACCGTACCCCAGAACGCTTAGGAGTCGCGCGGGCGACCCTCCGGTATGGTGCACTCCGACTGGGACGACTGGCTCCCCACCGCCATCGAGCAAGCGACGCCGGCGGGCGTCGCCGTCTGGTACCTCGGCTGTAACGGCTTCGTACTGAAGGGCGAGGACGGTACGACCATTTTCGTCGACCCCTACCTCGGCACCGGCGACCCGCCGCGCACGATTCGCATGATTCCGGTGCCGTTCGACCCGCGCGACGTCTCGGAGGCGGACGCGCTGCTGGCGACCCACGAGCACACCGACCACGTCCACGGCCCGAGTCAGGCGCCGATTCTCGCGGAGACGGACGCGGACTTCTACGCGCCGGACGACTCGCTGGCCGTCGCGCGCGAGGACGAAGCGTGGGACGACCACTACGCCGTCTCCACCGACCAGTACAACGAGGTCGCGGAGGGCGACACGTTCGAGGTCGGCGAGTTCACGGTTCACGTCGAGGACGCCCACGACCCGGACGCCACTCACCCTGTCTCCTACGTGTTCGAGCACGACGCCGGCACCGTCTTCCACGGTGGCGACACCAAGCCCAGCGACGAGTTCGAGCGCCTCGGCCGCGAGTACGACATCGACCTCGGCATCCTCGCGTTCGGCGCGGTCGGCGCGATTCCGGACAAGCAGAGCCGAGAACCGAAGCGCACGCGCTGGTACAACGACGAGAACCAGGTCGTGGAGGCCGCCAGCGACCTGCGCGTCGACCGCTTCCTGCCCTCGCACTGGGACATGTGGAAGGGCCTGACCGCCGACCCGAAGGCGCTGCACCACCACGTGCGGAGTTTCGCGTTCCCGCGCCGCCTCGAACTCGTGGAAATCGGCGACCGGGTCGACGTCACCGAAGACTGACGCCCTATTGCCGCGAGCACGCACGTGACAACCGAATAATGACCGATTAACCGCGGCGGGCAATTTAAGTCCTCGTCCGCGTACGTGGTCGTATGCACGACCAATACGTGGGTGGTTCCAGTGAGTGACGAAACGGTCGTCGAGACCGGCGGCGTCACTGTCAGCAAGTTCTTCAACGCCGAAGACTTCCCCGTCCCGGCGGTCGCGTTCGAGGTAGATTCCTCGCGCGACGACGCGGTGACCCTCCGCATCGTCGACGAGATTCCCGACGAGTTCGGCATCGACCAGATTGGGTTCCACCCCGAGTACGGCAGCGAGCACTGGACGGCGAGCGGCGACGGCGTCGTCCGGTTCGAGCGAGAAATCGAGCCAGGCGAGTCGTTCACGACGGTGTACGGCGTCCGGATGGAGGAAGGCCAGGACGAGACGCCGTTCCTGTCCGCGCCCACCGTCGAAATCGAGGGCGAGGACATCGACGACGTCGTCCCGCCGGAGTCGACGTCGGTCGTCCGCGAACTCGCGGGCGGCGAGCGCGAGACCGTCCCCGGCCTCGAAGACGACGGGGAACTCGAAGTGGAGGCGGGCGGCGTCGAGTCCCTCGAAGAGGAGGACGCCGAAATCCTCGAGGGCGACGTCGACCTCGGCAGCAGCGAGGCGTCCGAGGAATCCGAGGAGGAAGCAGTCCTCGGGGACGAGGAACCCGAGACCGAGCCGGAACCGGTCGAGACCGGCGCGGAAGACGAGGAACCGGTGACCGAACCGGAGGCCGAGGGCTTCGGCGCCGAACAGCCCGAACCGCCGCAGGCCGAGGAGGGCGTCGAAGAACCCGAAGCGGAGGGCTTCGGCGAGGAACCGACTGAAGCCGAGGAAGCCGCCGGAGCTGCGTCCGAACCGGGCGCCGGCGCCGTCGACTTCGACGCGAGCGACCTCGTGAGCACGCTCGCCGAGGCCGTCCGGAACGACGAG
>JBDGQF010000003.1:0-3877 GCA_042219255.1 Halobacterium sp.
CCAGCGAAATCTCCGCGTTCGGCCTCGAACTCTCCGCCGCCAACGGCGCGCTCACCATCGTCGGGTTCTTCGCCGGCATCCTCGTCTGGATTGTCGGCTTCCCCGCGTCCCTGCGCGCGGCCGGCGAGCGCGTCGACGCGTTCGGGACGGTCGTCGCGTACGCCAGCGCCGTCGTCCTCGCCGTCTTCGGCGTCACGTTCCTGAAGACCGCCGCCGGACTCTGAGTGGCCGCGTCGCTGCGCGGACGCCACTAGCCGCTCACTGACCGCGAAAAATCCGGCTGCCCGGCAGTCCTACTCGCGCATCTCCGGGACTTCGCTCTGCAGCCACTCCCGGAACCACCGCACGCGCTTGATGCGCTGGTGGGCGATGGACTCCGCCGTGTCGCTCTCCACGCGCTCGGCGGCGTCCAGGCCGCGGTCGAGCACGCGCCCCACCATCTCCGCGGCGTCGACGTGCGTGCGCGCCTCGTAGCCCATCCGCAACAGGATGAGCGCGACGCCGTTCGCGCCCGCCTTGTCCAGGACGTCCGCCTCGATGAGACACCGCGTCTCCAGCGGCAGACTCTCCAGGCTCCCCTGGTAGGAGTGGTCGGCGACGGCGTCACACACCTGGTCGACGAACGACGGCGCGAAGTCGCCGTGCGTCTCCAGGTACTTGCGCGCGATGCGCGCGCCCTCGTCGGCGTGCTCCTCCTGGTCGGCTTCCAGTTTCGCGATGTCGTGGAACAGCGCCGCGACCTTCACGACGTCGACGTCCGCGCCCTCCTCGGTGGCGATGCGCTCCCCGAGTTCCACGACGTTCCGGATGTGGTTGAACCGGTAGTCCGCGGAGTGCCACGGGTACCACCGCATCCGCCCGCCGTCGTCCTCGTTCTCCACGCTCGCCTCAAGGTAGTCGCGGACGAAGGCGGCCATCTCGTCGAACTCCGCCTCGGAGACCGGTGACTCCTTTATTTCGACGCCCACGGTCTCACCTCCGTTGGTCGGCGTGCTAGCTCTCTCATTACTACTATGAAGGCTTGTTTCTCTCTTTAGCCTTTTGCAGACCACGCCGTTAAGGCGACCACCCCCGTAGTCGCCGTATCCGTGACTGACGCGCTCTACCTCGACGACAGCACCGAGACGGCGTTCGAGGCGACTGTCGACCGCGTGACCGGCGGCCGCGTCGTCCTCGACCGCACGCACTTCTATCCGACTGGCGGCGGCCAGCCACACGACACTGGCGTCCTGCGCGCCGACGGCGACGAGTGGCGCGTCACGGACGTCCAGAAGAACGACACCATCTACCACGTCGTCGACGGCGACCCGCCCACCGAGGGGACGACCGTCACCGGCGAACTCGACGCCGACCGCCGGTGCGCGCACTCGCGGTACCACACCGCCCAGCACCTGCTGTCGGCGGTGCTGCTCGACGAGTTCGACGCGCCGACCACGGGCAACCAGTTGTACGCCGACCGCGCGCGCCTCGACTGCGCGCACGACCGGTTCACCGACACAGACCTCGCGGACGTCGAAGCCGCCGTCAACGACCTCGTGGACGCCGCCCACTCGGTCGAGTGGTACACGCTCGACCGCGAGACGGCGGAAGCCGAACTCGACCCCGAGCGCACGCGCCTCGACCTCCTCCCGGACTCCATCACCGAAGTCCGCATCGTCGACGTCGGCGACGGCGACGTCGACCGGACGGCGTGCGCCGGGACGCACGTCAAGAACACGAGCGAGGTCGGCGAGTTCGAGATTACGGGCCGCGAGACGGCGGGCAGCGGCGAAGAACGACTCCGGTTCGTGCTGCACTGACCGGCTGCGGGCTGTATCAGTGGGCTGAGCGCTCTCCGATGCGGGCGTCAGTCGTAGTAGGACTCGATGGCGGCCTCGCAGTCCCGCATCGCGTCGAAGCGCTCCTCGTCCGGGTCGTCGATTGGCACGGACTCGACGTCCAGCCAGCCGTCGTCGTAGACGAGGCCGGTCACCCAGTCGTCGGTGCCGAGAATCACGCGCTCGGTGATGACGACTGGCTCCTGAGTGTCCGCCTCGACGGCCTCCTCGCGGTTCACGGGGACGACCAGCGAGAACGCGTCGGCGTGGTTGAGCGCGGTCACCTCCTGCTGTCGGAGCGGCCGGTCGGGTAGCGACTCCAGCGTATCGCTCATACCGCGTGCAGGCGACGGGCACGGTTAGATGGTTCGCTCTGCGCCGACCGACCTTTATTCACAACCCTACAATACACACAAAACATATATACTGACACTCCAACGACGGACACGAGATGCCGCTCTGCCAGAACTGCGAGTCCTTCGTCACGAAAGACTACGTCCGCGTGTTCACGCCGCCGGGCGTCGAACAACCCCGCGTCTGCCCCGACTGCCCGGACATGGTGCGCGACGGCGGAGACGTCCGCGAAGCACGCGCGACCCGGTCGTAACGCCGAAAAAACGACGGGAGTGTCTACACGCGAGTGACGTTCGTCGCTCGCGGCCCTTTCTCGGCCTCCTCGATGTCGAACTCGACTTCCTGTCCCTCCTCGAGGTCCGGGCCGCCGACGTCCTCCATGTGGAAGAACACGTCGTCGTCCGCGTCTTCGGTCTCGATGAAGCCGTAACCCTTCTGCTCGTTGAAGAAGTCGACCGTACCGGTTGCCATTGTCGGACTCCACGTGCACGCTCGCGGCCGTTCTACTTAACGTCTCCGCCCACCCAGACCGCGCGCGTCGCGTCCGCTACTCGCCCTCCGCGTCCAGTCCGCCGTCCGGACTCGCGTCCGCTCCCGCCCCCGCGTCCTCGTCTGCGTCCTGCTCGGCGTCCGGCTCTGCGTCCGACTCAGCGTCCGCCGACGCGTCGGCCTGTTCGTCCGCGAACGAGACGCCCGTCACCTCGAAGCGCGCGCCGCCCGCGTCCGACTCCGTGACGTCGACGTCCCAGCCGTGCGCGTCCGCAATCTCGTCCACGATGGCGAGCCCGAACCCCGTGCCGTCGTCGCTCGTGGTGAATCCGCGGTCGAACACCTGGTCGCGGTCAGCCGCCGGGACGCCCGGGCCGTCGTCCGCGACGTAGAACCCGTCCTCGAGGCGCCCCACTGTCACCGTCACGTCCGGGCCGCCGTGCTCTACTGCGTTCCGGAAGAGGTTCTCGAACACCTGCTGGAGGCGGTCGGCGTCCGCGCACACCGCGAACTCGTCGACCACGTCCAGGGTCGCGTCCGCCGTCGCGACGTGCTCCCAGCACGCCGTCGCTACCTCCGGGAACTCTACGCGCCCGCGGTCGGAGACCATCTGGCCCTCGCGCGCCAGCGTCAACGTGTCCTCGATGAGCGTCTCGATGCGGTCGAGCGCCTCCGCGACGTCGTCCAGGTGGTCGACGTCCGCGTCCTCGCGCGCCAACTCCAGGCGGCCCGCCGCGACGTTCAGCGGCGCGCGCAAGTCGTGGCTCACGATGGTAGCGAACTCCTCGAGGCGGTCGTTCTGGCGCGCCAGCTCGGCGGTGCGCTCGCGGAGGCGGCGCTCGGTCTCCAGGCGCGTCAACGCCTCGCGGGCGTGCCCCACGAGCAGTTCGGTCAGTTCGCGGTCGGTGTCGTCGAACGCCCCCACCTCGCGGGACACCGCCTGGAACGTCCCGATGTCCGCTATCGGCGTCGTCAACGCCGACCGGTAGTCCGGGTCGGCGGCCGCGATGTCGCGCTGCCTGAGGTCGTCGACCACGATGGTCTCCTGGCGCTTGTACGCCCGCGTCGCGAACGTGTCCTCCTCGATTGGCGTCACCTCCCAGTACCCCTCTGTGTCCAGGTCGAGCGACCACGCGCGCTGCACCAGCGCGTCGTCCTCGAGGACGTCCACCGCCACCAGGTCGAAGTCCAGGATGTCCTCCGCGGCGTCCACGAGG
>JBDGQF010000467.1:0-3844 GCA_042219255.1 Halobacterium sp.
GGCACGCGCTTGATGTAGTCGCTCTCGGAGAGCACGACCACGACGTCCTCCTCGGGGATGAGGTCTTCGTCGCTGACCGTGCCCGTGTCCTCGATGAACGACGTGCGGCGGTCGTCGGCGTACTCGTCTTTGATGTCGCGGAGTTCGTCCTTGATGACCGAGAGGAGTTCCGCCTCGCTGCCCAGAATCTCTTCGAGGCGCTCGATGCGCGCCGTCACCTCCTCGTACTCCGCCTCGATTTCCGCCGTCTCCATCGACGTGAGGCTGCCGAGTTGCATCCGGACGATGTGGTCGGCCTGCGCCTGCGTGAACCCGTACTGGGCCTTCAGGGCGTCCTTGGCCTCGTCGCGGTCTTCGGCGTTCTGGATGGTCTGCACCACGTCGTCGGCCTGCTCTAACGCCTTCAGGCGGCCTTCGAGGATGTGCGCGCGGTCTTCCGCCTCGGCGAGGTCGTGCTCCGAGCGCCGCCGCACCACTTCCTTGCGGTGGGCGACGTACTCCTCGAGCATCTCCTTCAGCGTGAGGACTTTCGGCTGGCCGTCCACGAGCGCGAGGTTGATGACGCCGAACGTCCGCTCCAGGTGGGACTCCAGGAGGTGGTTCTCCACGACGTCCGTGTTCGCGTTCCGCTTCAGTTCCACGACGATGCGGATGCCGTTCCGGTCGGACTCGTCGCGCAGGTCGCGGATGCCCTCCAGTTTCTCGTCGCGGACGTCGTCGGCGATGCGCTCGACGAGTTTCGACTTGTTCTGCTGGTAGGGCAGCTCCGTGATGACGATGCTGTCGCCGGAGTCGTCCTTCTCGACGTGGTACTCCGCGCGCACCCGGATGCGGCCCCGGCCCGTCTGGTAGGCCTTCTTGACGGTCGACCGGCCGACGATGTTCCCTGCGGTCGGGAAGTCCGGGCCCTTCACGTGGTCCATTAGGTCGAGGACGGTGCAGTCCGGGTTGTCGATGAGGTGGATGGTCGCGTCGATGACCTCGCCGAGGTTGTGCGGCGGGACGTTCGTCGACATCCCCACGGCGATGCCCGAGGACCCGTTCACGAGCAGGTTCGGGAACGCTGACGGCAGGACTTTCGGCTCCGTCAGCCGGTCGTCGTAGTTCGGCTGGAAGTCGACGGTGTCCTTCTCGATGTCCGTCAGCAGTTCCTCCGCGATGGGCGCCATCCGCGCCTCAGTGTACCGCATCGCCGCGGCCGGGTCGCCGTCCACGCTCCCGAAGTTCCCCTGGCCGTCCACGAGCGGGTACCGCATCGAGAAGTCCTGGGCCATCCGCACGAGCGAGTCGTAGATGGGGGAGTCGCCGTGCGGGTGGTAGTCACCCATCGTGTCCCCGACGATGTTCGAGGACTTCCGGTGGCTGGAACCGCTCGTCACGCCGGACTCGTGCATCGCGTACAGGATGCGGCGGTGCACGGGCTTGAGGCCGTCCCGGACGTCCGGGAGCGCGCGCCCCGCGATGACGCTCATCGCGTAGTCGATGTACGACTGCTCCATCTCCTCGTCGACGCGGACGTTCTTCACGCGGTCTGCGACCTCGTCGTCGACGTCTGGGTCGGGTGCTTCAGAACTCATGTTAGATGTCCACCCACTCTGCGTCGGTGGCGTGGTCTTGGATGAACTGCTTGCGCGGGCCGACGGCGTCCCCCATCAGCACGGAGAACATCTTGTCCGCGGCGGCGGCGTCCTCGACGGTGATGCGCTTGAGGATGCGGTTGTCCGGGTCCATCGTCGTGTCCCAGAGCTGCTGGGGGTTCATCTCGCCGAGGCCCTTGAACCGCTGCACCTGCGTCGGGTTGCCGTCGCACTTCTCCTCGATAATGCGTTCGCGCTCCGCCTCGGTCATCGCGTCGTACGTGTCGCCGCGGTACCGGATGCGGTACAGCGGCGGCTGGGCGGCGTACACGTAGCCGGCTTCCAGCAGCGGCTTCATGTGCCGGTAGAAGAACGTCAAAAGGAGCGTGCGGATGTGCGCGCCGTCGACGTCCGCGTCCGTCATCATGATGATTTTCTTGTACCGGAGGTCGTCGATGTCGAACTCGTCGCCGATGCCGGTGCCGAGCGCGGTGATGATGTGGCGGATTTCGTCGTGTTCGAGAATCCGGTCGAGGCGGTGCTTCTCGACGTTCAGAATCTTCCCGCCGAGCGGCAGGATGGCCTGGAACTCCGGATTCCGGCCCTGTTTCGCGGAGCCGCCCGCGGAGTCGCCCTCCACGACGAACAGTTCCGCGTCGTCGGGGTCTTTCGTCTGGCAGTCCGCGAGCTTCCCGGGGAGGCTCGTCGACCCGAGCGCGGACTTCCGGCGCGTCAGCTCTTCGGCTTTCTTCGCGGCCTTCCGCGCTTTCGCGGCCTCGACGGCCTTCTGGACGACGGCTTCCGCGGTGTCCGGGTTCTCCTCGAAGTACGTGCCGAGGCCCTCGTGGACGGTGCCTTCGACGATGCCCCGGACTTCGCTGTTCCCGAGTTTCGTCTTCGTCTGCCCCTCGAACTGGGGGTCTGGGTGTTTCACGGAGATGACGGCAGTGAGGCCCTCGCGGATGTCCTCGCCCTTGAGGTTCTCGCCGTCCAGTTCCGAGAGGAGGTTGTTCGCGTTCGCGTAGTCGTTGACGGTGCGCGTCAGCGCGGTCTTGAACCCGGTGAGGTGGGTGCCGCCCTCGCGCGTGTTGATGTTGTTCGCGAAGGCGTGCGTCGAGGACTGGAGGTCGTCGGTCGCCTGCATCGCGATTTCGACCTGGATGCCCTCGTCTTCGTCCTCGAAGTAGATGACGTCGTCGTGGAGTTCCTGGCGGCTCTCGTTGAGGTACTCGACGAACTCCTTGATGCCGCCCTCGTACTCGAACGTCGAGGACTGCACGTCGTCGCCGCGCTCGTCCGTGAGCGTGATTTCGACGCCGGAGTTCAGGAACGCCAGTTCACGGAGGCGGTTCTCCAGGGTCGTGTAGTCGAACTCCAGGGTCTCGAAAATCTCGGCGTCCGGCCGGAACCGAATCAGGGTGCCGGTCTCGTCGCTGTCCCCGATGCGTTCGAGGTCGGTGACGGGTTCGCCGCGCTCGAACTTCTCGCGGTACTTCCCGCCCTCCCGTTCGACTTCGACGGCGAGGCGCTCGGAGAGCGCGTTCACGACGGAGACGCCGACGCCGTGCAGGCCGCCGGAGACCTGGTAGGACTTCCCGTCGAACTTCCCGCCGGCGTGCAGGACGGTGAGGATGACCTCGACCGCGGGCCGGTCGTACTCCTCGTGGGTGTCGATTGGGATACCGCGGCCGTCGTCTTCGACGCTCACGGAGCCGTCGTCGTGCAGCGTCACCTCGATGCGGTCGCAGTATCCGGCCAGTGCTTCGTCGATAGAGTTGTCCACGACCTCGTAGACGAGATGATGGAGGCCACGAGCGTCCGTGGAGCCAATGTACATCGCCGGCCGTTTCTGCACGGCTTCCAGGCCTTCGAGGACCTGGATTTGGCCAGCGCTGTACTCGCTTTGGTCAGACATGAACGTTGCATCCTCCTAGACCCCGTGGGGGTAAAAAAGGCTCGCACGCGTGCGCGCGTGCTCCGTCGTCCTGTCACCGTGTCTCAGCAGCCTCGGTCACCGTGTCTCAGCAGCGCCACGCCCCCCTCCGCACGCCCCGCTCCGCACGCGCCTTGGAGCGCGTCGTCGTGTCGCTCGACTCTGGGGTCACTCACGGAGCGACGCGGCGTACCCGCCGAGCGCACCGAACCCTACGGGAAACAGCACGCCAGCGAGCAACACGGCGCGCGCGAGTGACAGCGACAGCGTCGTTTCGCCTACCGTCCCGGTGAAGTAGAGACCGCCAGCCACCGCCAGGGGGAGGTAGCCCAGC
>JBDGQF010000155.1:0-2335 GCA_042219255.1 Halobacterium sp.
GAGCGGGAACAGGACGTCCGTGCGGAGTCGGCGTCCCGTCGGCGTGACGGGGCTGTCGCGGGCTTCGAGGACGACGGCAGTGGTGCCGGCGAGGACGAGCGCGAGGCCGGCGAGCAGGTGCGCGGTGACGGATTCGCCGAGGACGAGGACGGCGCCGGCGACGGCGACCACGGGGAACAGGGCTTTCAGTGGTTCGGTGCGGCTGGCGCCGATGCGGGCGATGCCGACGAAGTAGCAGAGCCGCGCGACCAGCGACCCGAGGAGGCCGGCCGTCGCGAACGCGGCCAGCGCGGCGGGCGTCACGCCGTAGTGTGGGTATTCGGCGACGGCGGCGACGGGGACGAGCACGAGGAGGTTCAGTGCGAAGATGACGGCGGCGATTTCGGCGACCGACCTGCGTCCCGAAGCGAGGCGGACAGCGAGGCTCTGGACGGTGATGGCGACGGCTGCCAGCGCCGCGAACCCGACGCCGACGAGTGTCTCGGGCATCCGTGTGCGGCGAGATGCCGGGGCGGCTTGACGCTTCGGGAACGAGTGGCTTACCGCGGCGCGACGGTGACCGAGAGGTCGTCGACGTAGTGGGTCGCGCCGGTCTCCCAGACGACGGCGGTACCGACGGCGAGGTGGAGCGTGTCGGTCGCTAGCTCCGGCGTCGTCCACTCGAAGCGGTACTCTCTCCAGCCGTCGGCGAGCCAGAGCGGTTCGCGGAGGCCGCCGTACGGCGTCTCCCCGAAGTCACTGGAGTCCGCTCCGGGTTCGGGGAAGTCCGCTTCGACGGCCGCCGGTTCCGGGCCGAGTCGCATGACGGCGTGGCGAATCATGTTGAAGGACTCGGAGTCGCTCCAGAACTGGCCCGCGACCTCGATGTCGTACGCGCGGCCGGCGTCCACGCTGACTGGGTGCGTCGCCCACGTCACGCCGTCGTCGTGGTCGCCCTCGTTCCACATGCGCAGCGACTGCTCGCCTTCGACGGCCTCCTCCTCGGTGACATCGACTGTCCACTCGAAGTCCTCGACGTCCACTTCCGGCCCGACAGTCGCACGCGCCTCCCAGTCGCCGATACCGTCCTCGAACCCCTCGGTGAACGCCGGACTGGCGCGTGGACTACTACACCCCGCGACGGCGGCAGTAGCGCCCGCGCCCACCGCCGCGAGAAACGCTCGTCTATCCATGTACGCGTGTATCAGAGCCGCGGCAGTAGCTTAGTCCTGTTTGCTCCACGCCCCTCGCCGGGTCGTCGCGCACCGACGCCTCGGCGCCGCCGCTACCGGCCAGAAAATCCAACGAGACCGCGGTCCGCGCCGCTCACGCGTTGTTCATCCGCGTCTTCGACGTCGCGCCACACGCCTGGCACTCGGAGACGCGGTAGGGTTCTCGCGAGAACTCCGCGTTCTCCTCGTTGTTGCTCTCGGTGAGGATGTCGATTGTGACCTCGTGGGGCTGCTGGCGCCCGCACTCGTCGCACTCCTCGGTGATGCCGTCGGATTGTAGGTTCTTGCTTGCCATCGGCCCTGACCTCACTCCGATAACGCTCCCCACAGCCCTTCGGCCGTGTGCCTAAACTGTTTGGTCGGCCCCGCGCGTTCAGTCGGCGGCGCCGTCCGTCGTCGAACTCAGGGGGTGGGTCGGCCCGTCGGCGTCGCCGAGCGCGCCGTCCTCGAAGAGCCCCGCTAACACCAGTTGCTCGCAGTTCCGGAGGCGGGCGTCGAGGACGGCGGGGTCGGTGTCCAGTGTCTCCGCGACGTCCGCGAGCGTCGTCTCCCGCGGCCACTCGTAGAAGCCGTCGCTGACCGCGACGAGGAACGCGCCGCGCTGGCGCGGCGTCAACACCTCGTGGACGGTCTCGTGGAACGTCGCGTCGTCGACGGACGGCAGCACTCCTTCGCCGGCGTCCTCCGCGACGAGTTCGACGCCGCCGTGGTCGTCGAGGACGTCACGGACGACCGGTCGCGCGCGCTCTCGCGGACAGTCCGCGACGACGGTGCCGTCGCCGTCCTCCCCGCGCACGACCTGCGGGTGCGCGCCGGCCTCCGCCAGCGACACCGCGATACAGCCGCCGGCGACCTCGAACTCGAAGAACGCTTCGTCGCCGTCCGCCGAGATGAGCGTCGCGTCGACCTGTGGCGTCGCGTCCGCGACGTCGAGAATCCGGTCGGTGTCCGCGCCCCGCACGCGGAAGAACTCCGAGTAGACGCCGTCGCCGCGCGGAATCATCTCCTCGAGTTCGAACGTGCAGGATTCCAGTTCCGATGCCCCGACGAACGGGTACCGCTCGTCGTCGACCCTGAATTCGACAGTGACGCGTTCCCCCGCGGCTTCAGTCCCCATCGTCTGA
>JBDGQF010000155.1:2435-3843 GCA_042219255.1 Halobacterium sp.
TCAGTCGCCGTCGTGGACGGCCTCGATGGCTTCGACGACGGGTTCGACCGGTTCGTCCACGTCGAGCGCGACGAACAGGCCCTCGTCGCCGAAGTAGACGCGCAGGAGCGTGAACACGTCGAAACTCGTGGCGATGTAGCGCACGCGCTCGGACACCGGGAACAGTTCCTCGGTGAAGAAGTCGATTTCCGTGAAGTCGATGTGGACGTAGGAGTGAATCTCCTCGAAGTGCTCGTGCATGTCGGCTTCGTCGTCGTAGAACGAGAGCGTGACGTCGTCGGCGTACACGAGGTTGTAGTCCGTCGCGTCGAACTCCACGAACGACCGGACAGTCCCCTCCACGGTGTCCTCGACGGCGTCGTGCATCGCCGCGACCCGCAGTGACGTGAGTTGCGGCGGGTTCGAGACCGGCATCTGGCGTCTCCTCCTTGTCGACAACTCCGGTATTAGGTTTGTGGCGTCGGCAACGACAGCCAGCGTGCGGCCGCTCGGCGAGTGAGTGCCGTCGGCCGCTGTCCCGTCTCCGTGACGCGCGGCCGGCGGCTAGGACTGGCCGCGTTCGCCGTCTCCGCGTTCTTCGTCCTCGGACTCGTCCGTCTCTTCGTCGCCTTCTTCGCTTTCGTCGCCTTCGTCGGCTGCGGCCGGCGGCTGTGCGGCCGCGCTGCCGGTGGCGGGCAGTTCGCTCTCGTCGATTTCGAGTATCTCGTCGGCCTGCGAGCCGTCGGCCATCCCCGTCGTCATCAGGATGCGGATGGCGGCGCGCACGCTCAGGTCGGCGTCGTGGACGCGGCTCTCAGGCACGAGCAACAGCGCGCCCTGCGTCGGGTTCGGGCTCCCCGGCAGGAAGACGTTGCGCGCGGGTTCGCCCGCGACGGTCTCTAGGTCGCTCGGGCTCTGACCAGTCTGGAGGCCGAGCCGGTAGAGGCCGTTGCGCTCGTACTCGACGTACACCGCGGAGTCGAACTCCGAGTCCTTCGTCGAAACCGAGGACGCCATCTGCTTGACGCTCCCGTAGATGGTGCGGAACACCGGCACGAACCCGACGAGGCGACCGGTCTTCCCGAGCGTGCGCTGGCCGACGGGGCGCTTCGCGAACGCACCGACGAGCGTCACCGCCACGAGGATGACGGCGATGGTCAGCAGCTGTGCGAGCAGGTAGTTGTTCGCGGTGTACTGCGCGAGCCGCGTCCCCTCCACGATTGGCTGTACCTGTCCGGTGACCAGGTTGGCGACGAACCGCAGGATGACGATTGTCACGATCAGCGGTGCGACCAGCACTGCCCCCGCGAGAAAACTGCTCTTCAGTGACTCCTTGACCCGCATACCGCGAACGCGCACGCTGCGGAGAAAAATGTGGTGGTGACCGCAGACCGCTCCGGTGGTCGCGCCGTCACGCGAGCGGGGCGGA
>JBDGQF010000238.1:0-3829 GCA_042219255.1 Halobacterium sp.
GTCGTTCGCCAATCCTTACGTGGCCCCGCCGCTTACGGGCGGCCATGCTCGCACCGGAGGTCGAGGCTACCGCCGACGACATCGCGGAGATGGAGGTCCGCGGCGCCGCCACCATCGCGCGCGCCGCGACGGACGCGCTGGAGACGCAGGCCCGCGAGAGCGACGCGGACTCGCCCGCCGAGTTCCGCGAACAGCTGCGGACGGCGGCGCGCACGCTCCGCGACACGCGGCCGACGGCGGTCAGCCTGCCGAACGCGCTCCGGTTCGTCCTCAACGAGATGGACGGCGACACGGTCGCCGACCTCCGCGCGTCCACCATCGAGGCGACCGAGCGGTTCCGCGACCAGCTCGACCGCGCGCAGGACGACCTCGGCGCCATCGGCGCGAACCGCCTGCGCGACGGCGACACCATCATGACGCACTGCCACTCCACGGACGCGCTGGCGTGCGTCGAAGCCGCGCTCGACGACGGCAAACACATCGAGGCCGTCGTGAAGGAGACGCGGCCGCGCAAACAGGGCCACATCACCGCCAAACAACTGCGCGAGTGGGACGTCCCCGTGACGATGGTCGTGGACAACGCCGCGCGGCGCTACCTCGACGACGTCGACCACGTGCTCGTCGGCGCGGACTCCATCGCCGCGGACGGCTCCGTCATCAACAAGATTGGCACCAGCATGCTCGCCGTGTCCGCGCGCGAGCGCGGCGTCCCCGTGATGGTCGCCGCGCAGACCCTGAAACTCCACCCGGACACGCTCACCGGCCACACCGTCGAAATCGAGATGCGCGACGAGACGGAGGTGCTCTCCGACGACGAGCGCGCCGACATCGGTGACGTCGACGTCGAGAACCCCGCGTTCGACGTGACGCCGCCGCGGTACGTCGACGCCATCGTCACCGAACGCGGCCAGTTCCCGCCGGAGAGCGTCGTCACGCTCATGCGGGAACTCTACGGCGAAGGCACCAGCGAACCCTGGGCCGAGGAGTAGGTGCCGCTGGCCGAGGAGTAGCGGGCGCAGGCGGGCGAGTGGCCGTCGGGCCCGCCGACGACCGGCCGCCGCGGCATCCAGGCTGACGCACTCCGAATAACAAGGTTTTCACTCGGCGCGTCCACCGTCCAGGTATGGTCTTACCCTCGGGGTTCGCGCTCCCACCCGCCCCGTACTTCGCCGCCGTCGCCGCGGCCGTCCTCGCCGTCGGCTCCCTGCTCTACCGGGAGGCGCCCGCGGTCGACGACCGCACGGTGCTGGCGTTCGGGCCGTGGATGGCGCTCGGCTCCGCGCTGTACGTCTGCTTCCAGTTACAGGTGTTCCCGGACGCCGTCGCGCCGTTTTTCGGGTCGCCAATCGTGTACGCGTCGACGTTCGCCGCCGCGGGCGCGACGTGGCTCGCGGCACGCCGCACCTCGCGCCCACTGCTCGTGCTCGCGGGCGTCGGCAGCGCGCTCGCGCTCCTGCCGACCGCTGCCGCGCTCGACTACGGCGCGACCAACGACACCCTCAATCTGGCGTGGCCGCTCGCCGCCGTCGTCGCCGCCGCCGTCATCGGGCACGTCGCGTGGTGGGTCGTCGAACGCTGGCGGCCGGACGACGCCGCGCTCGTCGGTGGCGCCGGTGCGCTTGCCGTCTTCGGGCACGTCCTCGACGGCACCTCCACCGCCGTCGGCGTCGACGTCCTCGGGTTCGGCGAACAGACGCCGCTGTCCGCCGCCATCATGGAGTTCGCCGCCTCCCTCCCCACTCACCAGTACCTCGGCGAGGGCTGGCTGTTCGTGCTCGTGAAGACGGCGCTCGCCGCCGGCGTCGTCGTCCTCCTGGCGGACTACGTCCGCGAGGACGCCACCGAGGGCTACCTCCTGCTCGCGTTCGTCGCCGCCGTCGGCCTCGGCCCAGGCGTCCACAACGTCCTCCTGTTCGTCGCGGCGAATCCCGCAGGGTTTTAGCGCGGCCCCCGACAACCGCGACGGTATGGTCCGCGTCGTCGCCGCCGGTCACGTCAACTGGGACGTCACCCTCCGCGTCGAAGCCCTCCCGGAACCCGACGGCGAAGCCCGCATCGTCTCCCAGCGCCGCTCCGGCGGCGGGAGCGCCGCCAACGCCGCCGTCGCGCTCGCCGGGTTCGACGTCGACACCGGCATCGTCGGGAGCGTCGGTGACGACGAGAACGGCCTGCTCGCGCGCCGCGAACTCGACCGCGTCGGCGTCGACCTCCGGGGGCTCCGCGTCGTCGAAGGCGCGGAGACGAGCGTGAAGTACCTCGTCGTGGACGGCGACGGCGAAGTGATGGTGCTCGGCAACGACGGCGCGAACGAGGCCGTCGCGCCCGCGGACGTCGACGCCGACTACGTGCAGGCCGCCGACCACGTCCACCTCACCAGCCAGCGCCCGGACACGGCCGCGCGCCTAGCGGAACTCGCCAGCGAGGCGGGCGCCACCGTCTCCTTCGACCCGGGCCGCCGCCTGAACGAGCGCGACTACGCCGCCACCATCGAGCGCACGGACGTCCTCTTCGTCAACGACCGCGAAGCGCTCGAACTCCTCGAAGAAGGCGCGGCGTACCCCGAGTCCGAGGTGAGCGGCCGCGTCGTCGTCGTGAAGCACGGCGCCGAGGGCGCCACCGTCCACACGCCCGAGGCGTCCTACCAACACCCGGGCTTCGACGTCGAACCCGTGGACACGACGGGCGCGGGCGACGCGTTCGCCGCCGGGTTCATCGCGACGTTCCTCGACGCCCCCGAGGACTACGAGCGCGCCCTTGAGTTCGCGAACGCATGTGGCGCGCTCGCCGCGCAGGCCGAGGGCGCGCGGACCGCGCCGACGCACCCCGAGGTCGAGGCGTTCCTCGACCGCCAGTTCTGACGCACGTTTAGGTGTCTCCGCGCTCTATCCGGTCACATGCGACTGCTCGCCGCGTTCCCAGACCGCGTCCTCGCACTCGACGACGGCTCGGTAGACACGGTCTTCGAGGGCGACGTGCAGTGTCTGGCGGCAGGCGAGCACGGCGTCTACTGCGGCACGCGGGACGGCGTGTATCGACGTCCGGCCGACGGTGACGGCGACTGGGAGCGCGTCGCGGACGTAGGGGACGTGACGGCTGTCGCGGTCCACGACAGCGGCGTTTGGGCGGGCACCGAGCCGAGCGCGGTCTTTCACGCGCCGGACGGCGAGACGTTCGCGGCGCGCGAGGGATTGACCGACCTGCCGTCCAGCGACGACTGGGCGTTCCCGCCGCGCCCGAGCACGCACCACGTCCGGTGGCTGGAACCCACGGCCGAACGGCTCTACGTCGCCGTGGAGGCCGGTGCACTCGTTCGGTCGCCGGACGGCGGCGAGACGTGGGTCGACCGGGTGGCGTCCGGCCCCTACGACACGCACTCGATGGCGACGCACGCGCGGCGTCCGGGACTCGCGTACTCGGCGGCCGGCGACGGCTTCTACGTCACCGAGGACGGCGGCGACACGTGGGACGCGGCGGAGTCCGGGCTCGACCGGTCGTACTGCTGGAGCGTGGTCTGCGACCCGGGCGCCCCGGAGCGCGTGCTCGTCTCCGCCGCGCACGGCCCGCGGAGCGCGCACGACGCCGGCACCGCCGACAGCGCGGTCTTCCGGCGCGACGGCAGGGACGCGGACTGGGAGCACTGCGCCGACCTGCCGGGGCCGGAGGGCCTGCTCGCGGCCGTCCTCGCGACGACTGACAGAGAGGGGGAAGCAGTCGCGGTGACGAACCGCGGGTGCTACCACACCGAGGACTGGGGTGCGTCCTGGACGGAACTCAACGACGGCTGGCCGCTCGTCCTGGAGTCCGAGCGCCCGCGCGGCGTCGCCGTCCT
>JBDGQF010000476.1:0-3790 GCA_042219255.1 Halobacterium sp.
GGTCTGTCCCGCTGGGCTCCCGGAAAATCGTCTCCATCAACGCGCTCCTGTTCGGCGTCCTGTTCCTCGTGACGCCGGCGTCCGAACTCGGCGCCGCGCCGTTCACGTACCGGTTCCTCGGCATCGCGCTCATCGTCATCGGGCCGGTGCTGTACACGACGGCAGACGAGTAACGCGCGGACGACCGCCGCGGCACGAACGCCCCCTGTTCTCCGGTCTCCGTCCCGTCGCCCTCGCCGCTTCTGGGCCGCTCCCGGACTGGTTATTCGCCGACCAGGTCGTCGTAGCGCGCGCCGGTCTGTTTCAATGTCGCCTCCGAGTAGAGGCGTTCGTGGTCGAACGGCAGGTAGTCCGCGGCGAGTTCGTCGATTTTCTCGTCGACGGCGTCGCCCTCGCGGCCGTGAATCATCGTGAACAGGTTGTACGGCCAGTCCTGGTCGGGGCGGCGCGGCCGGTGGTAGCAGAGGGTCACGTACGGCAGTCGGCCGACGTCGACGCCGCGCTCGTCGAGTTCGTCGTCCGGGACGTCCCAGACGACCATGCAGTTCGCGTCGAACCCCGTGACGACGTGGTTGACGACGCAGCCGACGCGCTTGATGCAGCCGTCCGCGAGCAACCGCTCGGTGGCGTCGAGGACGTCGTCGACGTCCGCGCCGATGGCGTCCGCGACGTCCGCGTACGGCGTCGCCGTCAGCGGGAAGCCGTCCTGGATGGCGAGCAGGAGGTCGGCGTCCAGTTTCGAGAGGTCGCCGGTGGCGTCCTCGCTGATGCGGGTCGCGGAGACGTCCGTGGCGTCCAGGGACTCGCGCTGCTCGCGGTTCCCTCCGGTCTCCGCTCGCTCGGTCGGAGACTCGCGCTCCGCGCTCGTCTCCCGGGCGAACCGGTCGCGGTTCACCACGGGGAACTCCAGGTCGATGTAGTAGTCCGTCAGCATCGGGAGGTTCAACACTTCACAGCCGGTCTCGCGCTCGATGGCGGCGAGGATGTCGTCGCGCTCGCCGCGGGTCGCCGCGGTGACGACGAACCACATGTTCCACTCGTGGGCGCGCCGGTAGTTGTGGTTCACTTGCCGGAACCCGTTGACGGTCTCTGCGACCTCGTCGTAGCGGGCCTCCGGCGCTTTCACGGCGGCGAGCGTCGACGACCCGATGACCGGTGGGTTGAGGACGGCGCCGAACCGCCGGAACACGCCCTCGTCGCGGAGGCGTTCGACGCGCGCGAGGACGTCCGCCTCTGTCGTGTCGAGGTCGTCAGCGACGGCCCGGAACGGCCGCTCGCGGACGGGGAACCCGCTCTGGTACTCGTCGACGAGGCGGGCGTCCACGTCGTCGATGCGTTCGCGCCAGTCGGCGACTGCCATTGACCCCTCGTTGGGACTGCGACGGCTACTGTTTACCGGTCTCGGCCGGCCGACGCTGGGGGCGCCGCGCGCCGGAACCAAGTGGATTTAGGCGGGTGGGGGCACAACCACGCGACATGAGCGATTCGCACGGCGAGTGGCCGCTGCAGCGGTTGATGACGGAAGTCGTCGGGTCGGGGCCGAAGTCCGCCGAGGACATGACCCGCGAGCAGGCGACGGAGGCGTTCGAGCGCATCCTCGACCTGACGCCAGACCAGACGACGCTGGGCGCGTTCTGGCTGGCGAACCGCTGGAAGCGCAACAACGGCGAGGAACTCGGCGCGTACGTCGACGTGATGCGCCGCGAGAGCGTCGTCGACGCCGCCCCTGAGGCCGACCCGGTGGACTGCGGCGCGAACTACGACGGGAAGGGCGACACCGCGATTCTCGGCGTCGCCGCGGGCGTCGTCGCCGCGGCCGCGGGCACGCCCGTCGTCGTGCACTCCGGCGACCGCGTCCCCACGCAGAAGCAGGACGCGTACAAGCACGTGCTGGACGAACTCGGCGTTCGCACCGACCTCGAACCCGAGGAGTCCGCGGCGATGGTCGACGAGCACGGGTTCGGGTTCTACTACCAGCCGAACTTCAACCCCGTCGTGGACGCGCTCTACGACCGCCGCGACCAGATGGGCGTGCGGACGTTCGTGAACACCGTGGAGACGCTCGCGAACCCAGCGAACGCGGACGTCCACCTGGGGTCGTTCTACCACCTCGCGTTCGCGAAGAAGGTCGTCGACACCGTCCGGGAGAGCGAGGAGTCGGTGTTCGACCGCGTGCTCATGTTCCAGGGGATGGAGGGCTACGACGACGTCCGGCCGGGGTCGACGACCGTCGCGGAGTGGGACGAGGGCGCCGACCTCGAGGACTTCACCATCGAGAGCGACGAGTACGGCATGGACTTCGACAGCGAGGCGCTCGAAGTCGACGACGTCGCGGCCGACTCCGCGGAAATTACGGCGGACGTGCTCGCGGGCGAGCGCCGGGACGCGTTCGCGGACGCCGTGAAACTGAACGCCGCGCTCCGCATGTACGCCCGCGAGGACGTCGACTCCATCACGGAGGGCATCGACGCGGCGGAAGACGTCATCGCGTCGGGCCGCGCGGAGATGGTGCTCGCCGACCTCTGCTCGTTCTGACCGCCACTGACGGGAAATCCTTAGTATGTTGACTGTAAGATTGGGGTTATGGCCGACAGCGACGGCTTCGACCTGCTCGCCGACGAGACGCGCGCCGCCATCCTGCGGGCGCTCGCGGAACGCCGCCAGGCCCGCCCGCGCGACCCTTCGTTGTCGTTCTCGGAACTCCGTGAGCGCGTCGGCGCCAGCGACTCCGGCCGGTTCAACTACCACCTCGGCAAACTCCGCGGCCACTTCGTGACGTCGTCCGAGGACGGCTACGAACTGTCCGCGGTCGGCGTGCGCGCCGCCGGGTCGGTACTCGGCGGCGCGTTCGAGAACCCGCCGTCGCGCGACCCGGTGACGCTCGAGGACGACTGCGGCCGCTGCGGGGACGGCCTGGAGGCGCGCTACGAGGACGGCCTCCTCAGGGTCGCGTGCGGGAACGGCCACGGATTCGCGGACGCCGTGCCGCCCGCCGCCGTCGAAGACCACGGCCTCGCGGACGCCGTCGACCTGCTCGACGGGAAACTCCGCGGCGACGTCGCGCTCGCGCGCCGCGGCGCGTGCCCGCTCTGCCAGGGGTCGATGACGTGGTCGCTGGAACGCGACCTCGGCGAAGACGCCCCCGTGGACTTCGTCTACGTTCCGGAGTGCGGGCGCTGCGGCCACCACCTCGGCGTCCCAACCGGCATGCTCGTCCTCGACCACCCCGCGGTCGTCGCGGCGTACCACGAGGCGGGCGTGGACGTCCGCGAACGCCCGTTCTGGACAATCGACTGCTGCGTGCCGGGCGCGGCCGACCTCGCCGCGACCGACCCGGTCCGCGTCGCCGTCGACGCCGGGCCGGACGGCGACCTCACGTTCGTGCTCGACGACGCCGCGACCGTCGTGGACGCGCCGTAGGCAGGGTGTGGGGCGCGTGTCGCCGCGAGTAGGTAGCGTTATCCGGCACGACGGCCTCCGTGAAGGTATGACGCTCAAGGCGACCCTCCACACCACAGAGGGCGACATCGAAGTCGAACTGTACGACGAGAAGGTGCCGACGACCGTCCAGAACTTCGTCGGCCTCGCGAAACACGACCCCGCCGCGGACGCCGACCCCGCGCCCGACACCCACACGTGGGAAGACCCAGAGACCGGCGAAATCCGCGGCGACGCCCTCTACAACGACGTGCCGTTCCACCGCGTCATCGAGGACTTCATGATTCAGGGCGGCGACCCGACCGGCACCGGCCGCGGCGGCCCCGGCTACGAGTTCGCGGACGAGTTCCAC
>JBDGQF010000028.1:0-3788 GCA_042219255.1 Halobacterium sp.
GGATGACGAACGACGCCAGGACGCCCATCCCGAACGCCAGGCCGACGCTGGAGTCCGTGACCGCGAACAGCGCGACGGCGACGAAGATGAGAACGCCGTACGCGAGGTCGGTGAGGCCGTCGACGCGGCTCGGGTTCATTCGCCGGCCACCCGCGTCGCCCGCGCTCCTGCCGCGCGGCGGTGCGCCGGCGCGAGTGTAGTCGAGTACGTCACAGTAGGCCGTCCGCGAGTCGCTGAGAGCGACTCGCTACGAGAGAGAGTGCTGATACCGGACAGACGCGGCGGACGGAGAAAGGGATTCCGGTGGAGCGGTCGGCACGCGCTCGCTCTCGGGGTGCTCTCGACCGCGTTCCGGGACGGGACGACCGGTCGCCGGCGGCATCCCAACGCTTAATTAGTTAGTGGTAAAACCAAGGAATATGTCGTTCGACTCGTTCGCAGACGCCGGAGAGGCAGAGGTCACTCGTGCAATCGCCCGCCAGTGGACCGAGGAGTTCATCGACGACACCGAGACAGACGTCATCATCGTCGGCGGCGGCCCCTCGGGCCTGATGGCCGCCAAAGAACTCGCCGACCGCGACGTCGACGTCACCGTCGTCGAGAAGAACAACTACCTCGGCGGCGGGTTCTGGCTCGGCGGCTTCCTCATGAACAAACTCACCGTGCGCGCGCCCGCCGACGACGTCCTCGACGAACTCGACGTCCCCTACGAGTACGACGACGAGACCGAGGGCCTCGCCGTCGCCGACGGCCCGCACGCGTGCTCGTCGCTCATCAAGGCCGCCTGCGACGCCGGCGCGCGCATCCAGAACATGACCGAGTTCACGGACGTCGTCGTGCGCGACGACCACGAAGTCGCCGGCATCGTGATGAACTGGACGCCCGTCCACGCGCTCCCCCGCGAACTCACGTGCGTCGACCCCATCGCCGTCGAGTCCGACGTCGTCATCGACGCCACCGGCCACGACGCCGTCGTGGTCTCCAAACTCCAGGAGCGCGGCGTCGTCGAAGCGGAAGGCATCGAGCACGCCGACGAACACAACACGGGCATGGACAAGACCGAGGACGGCGAGTACGGGGCGCCCGGCCACGACTCCCCCGGCCACGACTCCATGTGGGTCGCTGACAGCGAGGACAAGGTCGTCGAACACACCGGCAAAGTCCACGACGGCCTGATTACCGCCGGGCTCTCCACCGCGACCGTCCACGGCCTCACGCGCATGGGCCCGACGTTCGGCGCGATGTTGCTCTCCGGGAAGGCCGCCGCGAACGCCGCGCTCGACGAACTCGGCGAGGACGGGCCGCGCGTCGACCTGCCGTCGCGGGCGGCGCCCGCCGCCGACGACTGATGCGTCCCGTCGCGCTCACCGTCGCCGGCTCCGACAGCGGCGGCGGCGCGGGCGTGCAGGCCGACCTCAAGACGTTCGAGGCCTGCGGCGCGTTCGGCACGTCCGCGGTCACCGCGGTCACCGCGCAGAACACGCGCGGCGTCACGGACAGCGTCGTCCACGACCCCGAGACCGTCGCCGCGCAGATAGACGCCGTCACCGACGACTTCGCCGTCGCCGCCGCCAAGACCGGGATGCTCGGCGACGCAGACGTCGTCCAGACGGTCGCCGAGAGGCTCGCCGACACCGACTTCCCGGTGGTCGTCGACCCCGTCGTCGTCGCGCAGTCCGGCGACCGCCTCCTCACGGACGCGGGCGTCGACGCCGTCCGCGACGACCTGCTCCCGCAGGCGACGGTCGCCACGCCGAACGTCCCCGAAGCGGAACTGCTCGCGGGCGTCGACGTCGACGACGAGCGCGACCTGCGCGCCGCCGCGGAAGCCGTCCGCGACCTCGGGCCGGACGCCGTCCTCGTCACCGGCGGCCACGTCGACGGCGACCCCGTCGACGTCTACGTCGGCGACACCACGCGGGCGTTCACGCGCGAACGCGTCGCCACCGCGGACACCCACGGCTCCGGGTGCACGCTCTCCGCCGCAATCGCCGCGCACCTCGCGGACGGCCACGACACGCACACCGCCGTCGAGCGCGGCGTCCGCGACGTCGTCGCCGCCATCGAGTCACCGCTCTCGCTCGGCGACGGCGGCGGCCCCGTCGACCACGCCGCCATCGCCGACGGTATCGCGACTGGTGCCACGGACAGCGACGCGCTCCACGGCCACCCAGCAGACGCGGCCGCCGCCGTCGACGCCGTCCAGCAGGTCGTCGCCGCGCTCGAACGCGACTGGCCCACCGCGCTCGTCCCCGAAGTCGGCACGAACGTCGCCGTCGCGCCCGCCGACGCCAGCAACCCCTCGGAGGTCGTCGCCGTCGACGGCCGCCTCCACGCCACCGCGCGCGGCGTCCGTGCGACCGGTGGCGTCGCGCCCGGCGCGTCCAGTCACGTCGCGCGCTTCCTGCTCGGCGTCCGCGAACGCGACCCCGGCGTCGCCGCCGCCGGCAACCTCCGCTGGGACGCGAGTCGCGAGGCCGCGCTCCGCGAGCGCTGGGACGTCGAAGTCGTCGACCGCACCGAAGAACCGCAGACCGCCGACGGCACGATGGACTGGACGGCGCGCGAAGCACTGACCGGCCGCGACCGCGCGCCGGACGCCGTCCTCGACCGCGGCGCCGTCGGCAAAGAACCGATGGTGCGCGTGCTCGCCGCCGACGCCGCCGCCCTCCTCGAAAAACTCCGGACGGTCGCGTCCCTCGAACGCGACACCGGCAGCACAGAAACCGACAGCGGGGCGTCGCCGTCAGTCGAACTTGACGCCGACGTCGTGTAGCCCCTCGTTGTTCACCGCGAGGTTCACGAGCAGCGGCGTCAACGACTCCACTTCAGCGGCGTTCTCCAGGGGGCCGGCGTCCAGCGCGCGCAGGCCCTCGATGCCCGCCGCGAGGTCGACGACGTTCCGCTTCGCGTCCCCGTCGTCGCCGACGACGAGCGTGTCCAGGTCGAGTTCCACGTCCAGGTTCGCGAGCCGGTCGGCGGCGAGGTTGTGGAACGCGCCCACCACGGGCACGTCCGCCGGCGCCGCCTCCGCGACCAGTTCAGTGACGCTGCCGGCGTCCGGCGGATTGTAGCGGAAGCCGCCCGCGCCCTTCTGCATGCCGACGGCGGGCGACACCAGCAGCGTGTCCTCGTCCACGCGGTCGCTGATTTCGTCCACGACGTCCGCGACGTGGTACGCCGGCACCGCGAGCACCACGACGTCCGCGCGGTCGGCCGCCATCGCGTTCTCGAAGCCCGTAATCTTCGTCTCGACGCCGCGGCTGTCCAGCTCCGTCTCGTACTCCTCGGCCTTCGCGCGCGCCCGCTCCGGGTCGCGCGACCCGACGACGACGTCGTGGTCGGTGTCGTACGCCCACCGCAGCGCCAGCCCTTCGCCGATGTCGCCAGTCCCGCCGAGTAACGCGATTCGCATACCCTATCGTCTCGGTGCGCGGGTAAAGAAGTGTGTGGCTCCGGTCACCCGATGTGGGTCTCCACGTCCACCTCGGTGAGTTCGCCGAGTTCCTCCCACTCGTCGTCGCGGGCGTGCCGCCGCTTCACCGTCACGCGCTCGTCGCTGGTCTTCGGCGTCTCGAACTCGAACAGGACGTTGTCCGCCTCCAGGTCGCGGCCCTCCGCGTGGAACCCCTGCTCGCCGATTTCCGCGTCCTCCAGTTCCACGTCGTGCTCCCACTCGCCGTCCACCACGATGTGCACTGGCCCCTGCTCCTGTTCGCGCAGAATCGTCACGAGTTCGTCCATGTCCGCCGCTGGGTCGCCCACCCTGTTAGGCGATGTGGCCGTTT
>JBDGQF010000351.1:0-3775 GCA_042219255.1 Halobacterium sp.
GCCGTGCACGCCGTCGACGACCACCGCCTCCAGGTCTGCGTCACGGACGCCAACGAGCACGCCGCCGACCGCCTCGTCGCCGCGGTCAGGGAGGTGACTCACTGATGGAGTACTACGACCAGGCCGCCTACGAGCAGGCCGACGACGACCAGTACGAACCGCTGCTCTCGGAGAAAGACGAGACCACCACCCAGGTGGAGTCGTCGCTCCCTGACGACCTGACGCGCGACGAACTCGAACTCCCGAGCCTCGAAGAACCCGAAATCGCGCGCCACTACGTCCGCCTCAGCCAGCAGAACTACGGCGTCGACTCCGGCCCCTACCCCCTCGGGTCGTGCACGATGAAGTACAACCCGCGGTTCACGGAAGACCTCGCCGCGCTCGACGCCGCGAGCGTCCACCCAGACCGCTCGGCGGGCTCCGTCCAGGGCACGCTGCAAGTCCAGTACGACCTCCAGGACTACCTCGGGCGCATCGGCGGCATGGACGAAGTGACGCTCCAGCCGCCGGCGGGCGCCGCCGGCGAATTCACGGGCATCCTGCTCGCGGAAGCCTACCACGAAGCGAACGGCGAGGGCCACCGCGATGAAGTCGTCATCCCGGACGCCGCCCACGGCACGAACTTCGCGTCCGCCGCGCTCGGCGGCTACGACGTCGTCGAGATTCCCTCCGGCGACGACGGCCGCGTCGACCTGGACGCCCTGGACGCCGCGCTCGGCGAAAATACGGCCGCGCTCATGCTCACGAACCCGAACACGCTCGGGCTCTTCGAGCGCGACATCGAGCAGATTGCGGACATGGTCCACGACGCCGGCGGCCTCCTCTACTACGACGGCGCGAACCTCAACGCGCTGCTCGGCCGCGCGCGCCCCGGCGACATGGGCTTCGATATCATGCACTTCAACGTCCACAAGACGTTCGCGACGCCGCACGGCGGCGGCGGCCCGGGCGCCGGCCCGGTCGGCGTCACCGAGGAACTCGCGGCGTTCCTGCCAGACCCCCACGTCCGCAAGACCAGCGACGGCGACTACGAACGCTACACGCCCGAGCAGTCCGTCGGCAAAGTCCACGGCTACGAGGGCAACTGGCTCGTGCTCGTGAAGGCGTTCGCGTACATCGACCGCCTCGGCGACGACGGCCTCAGCGACGCCTCCGCGAAAGCCGTCCTGAACGCGAACTACCTCGCCGAACAACTCGACTACGACGTCCCCCTGGGGCCGTTCCACCACGAGTTCGTCGCGAGCGCGGGCGACCAGGACGCCGCCGACGTCGCCAAGCGCATGCTCGACTACGGCGTCCACCCGCCCACGACGAAGTGGCCGGAACTCGTCGACGAAGCGCTGATGACCGAGCCCACGGAGGTGGAGACGCGCAGCAACCTCGACGACCTCGCGGACGCGTTCAACGCGGTCGCCGCGGAGAGCGACGACGTGCTCGCGGACGCCCCCAACCGAACGACTTCGCGCCGCATCGACCAGACCGCCGCCGCGCGCAACCCACGGCTCTCCTGGCACGACCTCGACTAACTCGACCCCGAGAAACGGGGCCGAGTTAGCAAATTCTTATTACTCGACGCAGCCTCAGTTATTACATGACCGTCGTCAGCGTCTCGATGCCGGACGAACTCCTCGAACGAATCGACGAGTTCTCCGACGACCACGGCTACACCGGCCGCAGTGAGGTCGTCCGCGAGGCCGCACGCAACCTCCTCGGCGAGTTCGAGGACAAACAACTCGAAGACCGCCCGCTCATCGGCGTCGTCACCGTCCTGTTCAGCTACGAGAACTCCACCGTCGAGGAGCGCATGATGAACCTCCGCCACGAGTACGAGGGCCTCGTCACGAGCAACGTCCACAACCACGTCGGCGACCACTACTGCATGGAACTGTTCATCCTGGAAGGCCGCCTCGAAGAAATCTCGGAGTTCGTCGGGCGCGTGCGCGCCACGAAGGACACGATTACGGTGGACTACTCGGTGATTCCCGTGGACGGCTTCACGGCGATTTCGGAGGCCTAGTCGACCACCCGCGGCTCGTAGATGCGTTTTCTCGCGTCCGGAATGTAGACGCGCTCCTCGACGAGGCCCGCGTCCTTCAACAGGGAGACGCCGTGGCGCGTCGTCCGCTTGGAGAGGCGCGTGCGCTCGCGCAGCTGGGACTGCGTGAGCGGCGCGTCGTACTCCAGGACTTTGTAGACGAGTTTCGCGCTCGGCGGCAGTTCCGCTAGTTCGTCGCTGTCGGCGTGCGGTTCCTCGTTACCGTCGGCAAAAACGACCACTGGGCTCTGCCATACAGACCGACGGACGGCGCGCGGGTAAATAGGTGTTTGGCCACCGCCACGTATGACCGCTGTCTCGGCCGCCGGGCCGCAATTCTATATCGTGGAATGTAGTTTATGACTTGGTTCTCAGCTCCGGGACTCGCACCAAGAATCACCAGCAGGCGGGCACTCAGGCCCCAGAATCGGGGAAATCGGCCGAACGGCGCCGCTTCGGCGCGAGGCGAGTAATCGAACATCGAATCGTCGGCAGTTCGTCGTGGATGCGACAGCAGCGACTCGGAAACAGTCATGGGGAGGAGCAGGGAGGGGGCACGGCTACAGCTATGCGACAACTCGCCGGCGTAGCAGTTCCGAACGAAAATCCAGCTCCACACCAGCGAGACAGCGTGGCTCACCGGACGGCGGCGCGCACCGCGAGACATGAATCTGCTCTGCCCAGCAACGGACTCCGCACTCCACTCTGATAGACGCGCACGCGCGAGAACCATGGGCTCTATCACTCGGTAGCGGTCGGACGCCTGCCCTCGCCGAATTGTAGCGGCTCCCAGGACAGCGGTCGCGTCGACCAGGATTCCGCTCAGTTCGCGCAGCTGCCAGGAAACTGCAGCCAGTTCTCGAAAACGCGCTCAGTACTCCCGTGAATTCCGGCTGTCGTGGACGGAACCCCTGGGGTCGACGGGCGGAAAACGGGGTCGCAGACTGCGCGAGTTACGCGGTCGCCGAGGAGTCGATGTCGCCGTCGATGCGGATGAAACCGTAGCCACACTCCGGGCAGTACCACTTCGTCTTCAGGCCGAGGTGGAGGTTCGTCGCTGCGGCGCGGTAGAACGTGCGTTCCTCGCCGCACTCCGGACACTCGTGGTCGAGTTCGCTCGCCATACCGGAGACTCCTCGTGCCACCCAATTTAACGTACTGATTTCCGGCATCAGTCCGCCGGTCTGGCGGTAATAAACCCTATGCGGCGATATAGAAATACTGGTCAGGGCGCATTCGCGTAGCCTCCGGAGTCGCCTCCCTCGCGGAGTACCTCAGCGTTCGACCACTCGAGTTCGGAGCGAGTCCGTCGGGCGGAAACCCATCGGGAGACGGGCGTACGCCGTGGCCCGCCCGAGGGCTTTATGTAGCCGGCCGGCGGGTGATGTGACGTAACAGATGTGTCGGGAAACGAAGCGCGAGCCGGCTTGGGTGTCGGCAATCCGCGTCGCGCTACTGGAGGGCCGGGTGACGGTCGACCTCGTCGTCGAGGAGGCGAACCTTGTGGAGGGCCGGGAGCGCACGGTCCGCGACGTGCTCTCGACGATGGCCGACCGCGACCTGCTCGTGCCCGTCGACGGCGCGGACGACGAGTACGTGCCCGGCCCGGTGTTGCTGGAGTCCGACCGGTTCGACCTGGACTTCGAGCGGGCGTCCGACGGCGGCGCCCACCGGTGGAACTCGGCGGTCTGAGTCCTGGCGCGTGCGTACTTCTGCGGCTTGAGTGTTGACGAGACTGGA
>JBDGQF010000334.1:0-3748 GCA_042219255.1 Halobacterium sp.
GCCTGCTCGTGTTCGGTCAATCGCTTCTTCAGTTCGCGGATGTTCTCCCCGTCGCTCTGCCGGGCAGCACTCCGCAACTCCTCGGGGTCGTACTCGCGTGGATTCAGTGTCATTGCTCGGATGCCTCGGTCAGCCGCTCGTCCTCGGACTGCAGTTGTTCGACGCGGCCGCTCAGTTCACTCACCGCCTGGGACTGCTCGCGGGTCGCGTCCACGATGCGCTGGGACGCCTCCGACGCCTCCTCGGCCTGCGCCTGCACTTCCTCGATGGTCACGATGACGTCCTCGACGGTGGACGCCTGCTCGTCGTTCGCGCGCGCGACTTCCGTAATCCCCGTCGCGGCCTCGTCCACGGCGTCCGCAATCTCCTCCAGCGCCGTGAGCGCGTCGTCGATTTCGTCGCCCGCGCGGTGAATCTGCTGGTGGGACTCCTCGACGGCGACGACCGTCTCGTTGGCCTGCTGCTGGACGTCGTCGATGCTGCCCGCGATTCGCTCTGTGTGCTCACGGGTCTCGTTCGCCAGTTGCTTCACCTCGTCGGCCACCACCTCGAACCCGCTGCCCGCTTCGCCCGCGCGCGCCGCCTCGATGTTCGCGTTCAACGCGAGCAGGTTCGTCTGGTCGGCGACCTCCGCGATGACGTCCACGACCTCCTCGATTTCGTCCATCTTCGACTCCAGTTCCGAGACGCTGTCCACGAGGTCGTCGCTGATGTCGATGACCTCGTCCGTCGCCTGGCTCGCGCCCTCGCTGGCCTCCAGTCCGTTCTCGGCGGCGGTCTGCGCCTGCTCCGCGGCGGACGCGACCTGGTCGGAGCTCGCCGCGACCTCCTGCATGCTCGCGGAGAAGTTCTGCATCTCGCTCGCGGCGTCCGACAGCATCTCGTTTTGCTCGTCCACGGTCGAGGCGATTTCGTTCGCCTCGTCGGTCGCGCGCTGAATCGAGGACGCCAGCTCCTTCGTCTGGCCGTCCACCTGCCCGACGAGTCGCTCGAACTGGTCGGCCATCCCGTTCAAGTCGTCCACGACCTGCAGGAGGCGCTCGTCGACGATACCCTGGTGTTCGTAGGACGCGCGCGACTCCAGGTGGCCGTTCGACAGCGCGTCGATGGTCGCGCTCAGTTCGTTCACGAGGCTCTCGACCGCTTCTGTCCGGCGGACGTCCTCGGTGCGGTCTTCGACAGTCTCGACCACGGCGAGCAGTTCGCCGCCGTCACCGAAAATCGGGCTGGCCTTGAACCGGATGTCGCGCTCCTCGCCGTCCGCAGTCACCATCGTGCTGGAGTCCCCGTACAGCGTGTTCTCGGCGTCGACGAGGTCGACGTCGAACTCCACGTGCGCGTTCTCCGGCGCCGCCACGACCTTGTCCGCGAGCGTCTGCACGCGGCGGCCGTCCGGGTAGAACGCCTCGCTCGCGTGCTCCATGCCGACCGCTTCCTCGGTCGAACACTTCGTCAGGTCGGCGAGCGCGTCGTTCCACGCGACCACTTCGCCCTCGGCGTCCAGCATGAACACGGGCATCCCGACGCCGTCCAGGAGTTCGTCGTCCTCGACGTTCAACTCGTCCCCGTCCTCGACGCCCCCGAACTCCGAGACGCCCGAGGACGCGTCCTCGAGGACGGCGCCCAGTCCAGCGCGGAGTTCACCCTCCGCGCGGTCGAGCGAGTCCGCGTCCAGTCCCTCCTCGCGGAGCCGCTCGAAGACCGCGTCCACGACGCCGTCAACGGCCGCCTCGTGCGCGGCGACGAACTGTGACGGCCCGACGCCCGCGGCTTCGTACGCCGGGACGTACGCGCCGGGGTCTGGTCCGGTCTCGTCCAGCAGGCCGTCGAAGTGGTCGCGCGCCTCCGCCGGCAGCCCCGGGTCGAGGCGCGCGCCGTCCACCTCGTATCGCTCCCGGACCGCCGCAGCGTGTCTGTCCTGTCCGCCGAAGGAGAACTGGCCCGTCTCGGTGCCGCCGTCCGTCGCCGGCGTCTCCGAGCTGCGGCCCAATAATTTGCGAAGGGTACCCAGCATTCGTGGCCGAAAACGAGCCAAGTAGCTATAAAAGGTTTCCCCCTGCGTTACCATTTCTTAGAATCGCGCGGGCTACGCGTGCGTGAAAACAACCACTCGGTCGTCCTCTCGCACCAGACACAGGTCGACGTCGCTCGGCGACAACTGGCACGTCCGGCCGCTCGACGCCAGCGCCTCCGCGAACGCGTCACCACAGACCGGGCACGCGACGTCGTCGCGGTTCTCGAACACTCGCTCGTCGCCGCTGTCCCGCAGTAATTTCACGCGGTGCCGGATAGACTCGAAGTCCAGGCGCTCGCCCATACGCGTACACCGGTACTCCTCCACTTTAGGTGTTAGCGGAGGGTTACCGAGTTTTTCACGACTGATAACCGGGGGCATACCTTTTAGTAAAGTTCGGGATTCGTTCAGGGCGAGCCCCAGTAACCCAACCGGGTGGGGGCACAGAAACCAAAACCATGTTCGAGTTCATCAACGACGAGGAAGAGCGCGGTCAGGTGGGGATTGGGACGCTCATCGTGTTCATCGCGATGGTCCTGGTGGCAGCGATTGCCGCCGGCGTCCTCATCAACACCGCCGGCTTCCTCCAGACGAAAAGCGAAGCCACTGGCGAAGAGGCCTCCTCGCAGGTCTCCAACCGCGTCACCGTCGTCTCCGCCTACGGTAACGTCACGAACAACCAGGCAGTCGACTACGTGAACCTGACGGTGATGCGTGCGGCCGGCGCGGAGAACATCAACCTCTCCAGTGCCACCGTCCAGTGGATCGGGCCACAGGAAGCCAAGACGCTCACGTACGCGTCTGCGACGTCATCCAGTGAATTCACGACAGAGCTCGTGAAGGGTGACAATAGCCAGGTTCTCACCAGCCAGGAAAGCCGTATCACGGTCGTTATCGATGCTTCGGCCGTCGAGGGTCAGGCTCTCGGTGAGGGCGAGCAAGCGCAACTAACGATTACGACGCAGTACGGTGCGAAGACCACCTACTGGGCGAGCGTCCCCGAGTCGCTCCAGGGCAAGAACGTGGTGAAGCTGTAACGATGTTCGAGTTCATCAACGACGAGGACGAGCGCGGTCAGGTCGGTATCGGCACCCTCATCGTGTTCATCGCGATGGTGCTGGTCGCCGCAATCGCCGCTGGCGTCCTCATCAACACCGCTGGCTTCCTCCAGACGAAAAGCGAAGCCACCGGCGAAGAGGCCTCCTCGCAGGTCTCCAACCGCGTCACCGTCGTCTCCGCCTACGGTAACGTCAACACGGCGAACGACTCGATCAAGAACCAGACCGTGGACTACGTGAACCTGACGGTGATGCGTGCGGCGGGCGCGGAGAACATCAACCTCTCCAGCGCCACCGTCCAGTGGATCGGCCCAGACAACGCCAAGACGCTGACGTACAACGAGACGCTCGACGCAGCATCGCAGTCTGGGAACTTCTCGACCGAGCTCGTGAAGGGCTCGAATGAAAAGGTTCTAACAACCCAAGATAGCCGCATCACTATCGTCATCAATGCGGCAGCGGTCGGTCAGAGTTCGCTTGCCGCTGGCGAGCAGGTGCAGTTGACGGTTACGACGCAGTACGGTGCGAAGACCACCTACTGGGCGACTGTCCCCGAATCGCTCGAGGGCAAGAACGTGGTGACGCTGTAACGATGTTCGAGTTCATCAACGACGAGGAAGAGCGCGGGCAGGTCGGTATCGGCACCCTCATCGTGTTCATCGCGATGGTGCTGGTC
>JBDGQF010000105.1:0-3708 GCA_042219255.1 Halobacterium sp.
GCGTCTCCCGCATCCTCCTCGGGAGCGTCGCCGAGAGCGTCGTCCGGCGGTCGCCGGTACCGGTCACTATCGTCCGCTAGGGCTGACAGGCGGCACAGCGTGAGACAGGCCTGGCTGCCGCGCTACCGCCTCGACCGGGCCTGTGCAGTGCTCACGTCACGCGCCGGGTTGGTTCCGGCTTCCCGCTTGAATCTCTGCAACCGACCGCGAGTCTGCTGCTTGAACAGCCACCTCCGAGCATCCGCGAGCCGAGTGGCTCGAAGAGCCCGAGGCGAGCGGTTCACCGAGCGCGAGCGACGCGAGGCGCGGAGCGCCTCGGTCTGCGCGAACGGGGAGTGCGCGACCGACCATCGGGAGGTCGCGGGAACGTGAGCGGGAAACGCAGTGACCCGCGAGCGAAGCGACCCGTGAGCAGCGAGCGCTCGGGCCGACGACCGACCGGAGTTCCCGTGAGCCGAAGGCGAACGGTAGCACGGCAGAGCTCTGCTCTGCCGGCGGGAGGGAGGAGTGCTTTTTCCCCAAGTTTTTGCAAGCGAGCGGCGGCATCGCCGCCGCGAGCGCTGGAAAAAGTGGGTTTCAGAAGATGTTCGCCTGCCGATAGACGCTGATGCCCTGGTGGGTGATTTCGTAGGGTTTCGTCTCCCGGGAGTGGTTGGCGTCCCGGATCTTCTGGATTTCGACGGCGAGACGGGTCTCGCGGAAGTCCTCGGGACGGATGTAGCGGAGGACGACGACGGCGTCGGTGAGGTACTCGATGATGCCGTACCGTGACGCGAACGCGTTGTCCTCGCTGGCCTCGCTCGTGACCATCGTGGTGACGCCGGCTTCCTTGAGCGCCTTCGTGAAGTCGTAGATTTCGGTGCGGCGCGTCGACTGGTCGTCGTACATCATCTCCAGGAGGGAGACGGAGTCGAGGACGAGGCGGCTGGCGCCGAACTCCTCGACGAGGCGCGGGAGTTCGTTGCGGATGCTCGTCAGCGAGTTCGCCATCTCGATGGGGTCGATGTCGATGACGGCGAGGTTGCCCTCGTCGACGTGCCGGTCGAACTCCCAGCCCTTCTCGGTGGCGCTCTGCACGACGCGCTCCCGTGACTCCTCGAGCGTGATGAAGACGGCGCGCTCGCCGTTCTGGACGGCCTCGTGGAGGAACTGGAGGCCGAACGTGGTCTTCCCGGTACCGGCTTCGCCGATGGCGACAATCAGGGAGCGTTCGGGGACGCCGCCCTGAATCATCTCGTCGAGGCCCTCGATGCCGAAGTCGATTCTGGGGATGTCGGACTCGTACTCCTCTTCCTCCTCGAACCCGCCGGGGCCGCCGGCGCCGACGTCGGCGTCCAGGTCGAACCCGAAGTCCTCCTCGCCGCCACCGCCCGGGCCGCCGCCCGGCATGCCTTCCATGCCGCCACCACCGCCGCCACCGCCGCCGCCGAACGCGTCGGCGAAGTCGTCCTCAAACAGTTCGTCCTCGTCGCCGCCACCGCCCGCGCCGCCCTCAGTACCGCCACCGCCGCCGAACGCCTCCGCGAACTCGTCCGCTCCCGCCGACGGTTCAGACGGCTGCTCGGTCGGCTGTTCAGACGGCTGCTCGGACGGCTGTTCAGACGGCTGCTCGGACGGCCGCTCGGACGGCTGTTCAGACGACTGCTCGGACGGCTGTTCAGACGGCTGTTCGGTCGGCCCTTCCGTCGGTGCCCTGGCCCCGGACTCGGCGTCCGTCTCGGATTCGGTATCGCGTTCAGATTCGGCTGCCTCGCCGCGCTCCGTCTCCTCGCGGAACGCTTGCTCGAACCAGTCCTCGTCTTCGTCCTCGCCGTCAGCCACGGTGTCGCCTCCGTCCCGCGGCGCACGACGCCGTCGGCTCCATGCGTCGGTGGTGGTGACACAGCGAAAAGTAGTTTCCGCCGGCCGCCGCCCGCGGGTTTTTCAAGTGCGGCAGTCCGAGGTGGGGTATGCGCGTTGGAATCGTCGCACAGCGCGGGAACTCGCGGGCCGCCTACCTCGCCGCCGACGTCCGGGAGATGCTGGAGGGGGAGGGCGTCGAGACGTGGCTGGACTCGGCGACGGCCGAGGCCCTCGACGCGGACGGCCACGAAGTCGGCGAGTTCGACGCCTGCGACCTCGTTGTGAGCATCGGCGGCGACGGCACGTTCCTGTACGCGGCCCGCGGCGCCGGCGCGACGCCCGTGCTCGGCGTGAACCTCGGCGAAGTCGGGTTCCTGAACGCGGTGGCGCCCGAGGACGCCGTGGCGGCGGTGCGCCGGGAAGTCGAGCGCTACCGGGAGACCGACGAAGTACGGCACCGCGAGGTGCCGCGGGTCGCGGCCTCCGGCGAACGCGAGTGGTCGCTGACGCCCGCGCTGAACGAGGTCGTGATTCAGGGCGACCAGCGCGGCCACGGCCACGGCGTCGACGTCGAAGTGCGCGTGAACGGGTCGCTGTTCGAGGCGACGCACGCCGACGGCGTCATCGTCGCGTCACCCACCGGGAGCACCGCGTACAACCTCAGCGAGGGCGGGCCGCTCGTGCAGCCGGGCGTGGACGCGTTCGTCGTGAACGGGATGTGTCCGCGCGAGGCGATGCCGCCGCTGTTGACGCCGCTGGACGGCGAAGTGACCGTGCGCGTCGCCGGCCCAGACCACCTCGTCGTGTCCAGCGACGGCGCGAGCAGGCAGCGCGTGAAGACGCCCGAAGTCGTCACCGTGCGGGCGGCGGACGAACCGGCGCGCGTCGCCGGCCCGGACACGGACTTCTTCCAGGCGCTGAACAAACTCGAATAGTCACCAGTCGGGTGCCGGGCGTGGGAGGCCGTCCCGACAACGAGAGGGGGTCGCCGGAACGGAAAGGGTTAGTGCGCCGCCAGCCTTACGCGTGTGCAATGAGCCAGCAGCTGCCGGACGTGCAGGCCAGCGAGCCGGACGTTGCGGTCGGGTTGAGCCAGGTCGGCGTGACGGGCGTCGAGAAACTCGTGAAGCTCGCGCGCGAGGACAAACGCCCCATCGTGTTGATGGCGGAGTTCGAGGTGTACGTCGACCTCCCGCAGGGCCGGAAGGGCATCGACATGAGTCGGAACATGGAGGTCATCGACGAGACGCTGGAGGACGCCGTCTCCGAGCCAGTGTACCAGGTCGAGGAGATGTGCGGGGACACCGCCGAGCGTCTCCTCCAGAAGCACGAGTACACGACGACGGCGACGGTGAAGATGGAAGCCGAACTCATCATCCAGGACGAGACGCCGGCGAGCGACCGGCCGACCCAGGGCAGCGTCGACATCATCGCGTCCGCGACGGCGGCGGAGGGCGAGCAGACGCGCGAGGAAATCGGCGCGCGCGTCGTCGGCATGACGGTGTGTCCGTGCAGCCAGCAGATGATGGGGCAGCGCGCCCGCGAGAAACTCCAGGAGCTCGGCGTCGGCGAGCGCGAAGTCCGGGAGTTCCTCCGGGACGTCCCGCAGGCCGGCCACAGCCAGCGCGGCCACGCCACGCTCACCATCGAGACGGCGGGCGACCCCGAGGTCGATTTGATGGACGTCGTGGCCGTCGCGCGGGACTCGATGAGCGCGCGCATCTACAACCTCGCGAAGCGCCCGGACGAGGACGCGATGACGTACAACGCGCACGCGAACGCGAAGTTCGTGGAGGACTGCGTGCGGTCGATGGCCGAACAGGTCGTCGACGAGTTCGACCACCTCGCCGACGACTCCGTCGTCAC
>JBDGQF010000406.1:0-3701 GCA_042219255.1 Halobacterium sp.
AGGACGTACGCGTTCGTCTCGCCGCCGGGCGCGCGCGTGTCCACTGGGACGGCGTGGCGTCGTATCACGTTCGGAGCGACGAGACGGGACGGGAAAAAGTCGTTAGTCGTCGGCGGACGCGGACGCCGAGCGCTCGTCCGCGAGGAAGTACACCTGTTTGCGGGCGTCCTGGAAGCTGTACCGGGAGTCGACGAGGTCGGCGTCGTCGAGGCGGTTGAGCGCGTAGCGGACGGTGCGGTCGGGGAGCAGCGACTCCTCGGCGAGCTGGCCCTGGGAGAGCGGCGCGTCGATTTCCAGGACTTTCGCGACGAGTTTCGCGCTCGGCGGGAGTTCGCGGAGGCGCTCGCGGAACTCTTCGTCGTCTTCGATGAGTGACTGGCCGTTCGTGGCGGACGTGCTCATGCAACAGCGTCACATACTGGTGAAGGTAAAGGTTGTCTACCCAGGGGACTTAATTCCTTATACAGTATAATGGCCTTCTCGCGGGTTTCTGACAACCGTTGGGTTTTCCGGCCGGCCGCCCGAGCAGTGGGTATGGCGACGATTCCCGCGGAGTACCACGACCTCTTCGAGAAGCGGTCGTTCCTCAGTCTCGGCACGCTCACGCCGGACGGCGTCCCGCACGTCACGCCCGTCTGGGTGAGTTACGACGAGGACGCCGGCTACATCCTCGTGAACACCGCACGCGGCCGCCGCAAGGAGAAGAACCTCCGGCAGGACGAGCGCGTCGGCGGGTGCGTCCTCGACCCGGACGACCCCTACCGGTACGTCGGCTTCCAGGGCGACGTCGTCGAACTCACCACCGACGGCGCCGTCGAACACATCGACAGCCTCGCGCGCAAGTACATGGACGAAGACGAGTACCCCCACCACGGCGAGGAGGACGGCGAGCGCGTGCTCGTCCGCATCGAACCGACGCGGGTGTTCGGCTGACGAAGACACGCGTGTTCGGCTGAAGATGGGAGCCACGGCCGCTGGGGCCGACTCGCGGCACAGGCGCCGGAGCGGGGCGGCGGGTCGGGCAAGTGTACGGTTTCCAGTACGGTTTTAACCACCGGCCTCCGATGTGAAGGCGAGAAGCGTGAAGGGACAGGAGTGGTACCAGGCCACCGAGGTCGCCGAGGAGTACGACGAGAAGCGGTTCTCTCGCGGCGGGAGACTCATCGACCGCCGGGAGAAGGAGGCCGTCCTCGACGCAGTGGGGCCGGTCGAAGACCAGCGCGTCCTCGAAATCGCCTGCGGGACGGGACGGTTCACGGTGATGCTCGCCGAGCGCGGCGCGGACATCACTGGCCTGGACATCTCCGGGCCGATGCTCCAGGAGGGCCGCGAGAAAGCCCAGTCTGCGGGCGTCGACGACACCCTGGAGTTCATGCGCGGCGACGCCGCCCGGCTGCCGTTCCCGGACGACCACTTCGACACCGTGTTCGCGATGCGATTCTTCCACCTCGCGGACACGCCGGTGAAGTTCCTCACGGAGATGGCGCGCGTCTCCAGCGACCAGGTGTTCTTCGACACGTTCAACCGGTTCAGCGCGCGCTCGCTGTACAACTGGCTGCTCCCGATGGGGTCGCGGCTGTACGGCGACAGCGAAGTGCACCGCATCGTCGACGACGCCGGCCTCGAACTCGTAGACGCCGAACACGACTTCGTCGTGCCGTACGGCTTCTACCGGAAGATTCCGGACTGGGTCGCCGGCCCGATTCGGAGCGCGGACACCGCGCTCGGGAAGACGCCGGTCGGCCGCCGCCTCGCGACGGTGTCGTACTGGAACGCCAGCGTCTGACTGCCGACCGACGGACGTCCGCTAATCCGGCCGCTCGTGTGAGATACCGGAAGATTTCGGCGGTTAGCGACCCGGGACGTTTTTACAGGCGGACGGATTCGAGTACACTATGGACCTCTCGGTAGTGGTGCCGACGCTCAACGGCCGCGACGTGCTCGCAGCGTCGCTGGACGCGCTCGCGGCCCACGCACCCGCTGCCGAGGTCGTCGTCGTCAACGGGCCGTCCGTGGACGGCACCACGGGGATGGTGCGCGACCACGACGCCGCGGACGTCCTCCTGGAAGTCTCCGAGCGGAACCTGAACGCGTCCCGGAACGCCGGCATCGCGGCCGCGACGGGGGACGCGGTAGCGTTCGTCGGCCAGGACTCCCAGATTCGCGACGGCTGGGTGGCGGCCGTCACGGACGCGCTCGCGGCGGGCGCGGACGCAGTCACTGGCCCCGTCCACCGGCGCGTGGAGGGCGGCGTCACCACCGAGTCCGTCGAGGAGGCCAGCATCTGCGGGCGCACGGTCACGTACTTCGACGGCGGGAACGTCGCGTTCACGCGGGACGCCATCGACGCCCTGGACGGCTTCGACGAGTACCTCCAGACGGGCGCGGCACGGGACGCCGCCCACCGACTCGCCGGCATGGGCCGCGACGTCGCGTGGGGCGCGGACGCCGTCGTCCTGCGCGAAGCGGAAGACGACATCCAGCACCGACTGCCGGAGGACGCCGAGGAGTCGACGTGGGGCCTGAAGTACCGGTCGCTGGCGTACCGCCTCGTGAAGAACTACGGGTTCGGCGCGCGCATCGGCGCGCGGATCGTGAAGCACGCGCTCGGCGACGCGCTCTACGTCGGGAAGGACGTCGCGACGGGCGACGCGAAACTCACGGAGTGGGCGGCCGCGGGGCGCGCCGTCGTCCCGAACATCTGGACTGGCAGCCAGGACGGCATCTCCGCGCGGATGGCCGACCGCACCGAGCGCCGCAACCCGAACGGCGTGTCAGCGCGCATGGACCGCACCGTCGTCCGCCACGACTGCAACGCACAGTAGCAGTTCCGGCGTACTGGCTCCTCACTCGCGGTCGAGGCCGGGGATGACGCGCACGGGGTTCTTGCCGAGTACTTTGTTCATCGCGTCCTCGGTAACGTCCAGGGTCAGAATCTCCATGACGGCGACGTTCGGGTGGGTCGCGGGGACGCCGCTCCCGAACAGGACGCGGTCTGGGTGTTCGACGATGGCGCGTTCGAGGAGTTCGCGGTACCGGACGGCGGCGGTGTCGAGGTAGAGGTCGTCGTGGGCGTCAAGGAGGCCGATGGCCTCGTGCATCAGCTCCCGGTCGAGGGGGTGGCCGCCGAAGTGCGAGAGCACGACGGGGAACTCGCGGTCGAGGAGCGTGGCGTCGAGCGCGCCCGGCGGGAATCCCTGGCCGCCGTGGACGATGACTGGCAGGCCGACGTCGTCGAGGACATCGAGGACGTCCGCTTCGGGGAGGCCGTCGCGCGCCGGGTCGAGTTTGAAGCCGTGGAACCGGTCGTCGTAGGCGTACTGTTCGATGTCCTCCGGGGAGGTCTGCCAGTCCGAGCGGTTCGACCGGAGGTTCTTCAGGCGGGAGGCCGCGCCGTCGCCGGGGTCGCGCGGCCCGTCGATGCGGGCGAACGCGATGAACGGCCGCTGGACGGCCTGGCGCGCGACGGCGTTGTTCGCGCGGAGGTAGCCCTGCTCGCCCTTCCGTGGGCCGGGGAAGACCACCGAGCGCACGATGCCGGCCTGGTGCATCTCGCGTTCGAGGTCTTCGCCGTCGATGGTGCGACCCCGGACTGGGCGGCCCGGGCCGGCGTGGAGGCGGGCGTGCGCGTCCACGATGCGGAACCCGTGCTCCAGTTCGAGCATACGCGTAGGTGTCCGGCAGGCTTTATCGGTTTGACG
>JBDGQF010000152.1:0-3687 GCA_042219255.1 Halobacterium sp.
GTCGTCCTCCCCGCGCTCGCCGTCGGCCTCGACCGCGGCCTCGACCGCGCGCTCGTCGGCTACCACGCCGGCGTCGCGCTCGCCGCGGCGGCGACGGTCTACCCGCTCACCGCGCTCGCCGCCGGCCGCGTCCTGTAGGTTTAAACGACAGGGCGCGGCCAACCCGCCCCATGCTCGACACGCTCGCCGACGTCCCGCCCGTGGTCGTCGCGCTCTCGCTCGTCAGCACGACGCTGCTCGGCGTCGCGTTCGCCGCCCAGCCGTCGGTCGCGCCGCGCGCCGACGCGCTCGCCAGTACTGTGAACGCCGTCGGGGCCGCGGACACGCCCGGCGCGGAGTCGCACCCGGTGCGCGCCGACGCAGTCCGAATCACCACTCACGAGATTGCCGTCCGCGGCGACGGCGGCACCGCCCGCGCGTCCTTCGCGTACGGCCCCGTCGTGCCAGTCAGGCGAGACACCGGACTCTGGCGCGTCCTGCACGGCGCGCCCCCAGGGGAGGTGTTCGATGGGGGGCTCCAGTTCGCGAGCGCTGCCGTCGACGCGCGGCAGCGCGAGGCGTTCTGGCGCCACGGCCGCGACCGACTGACCGTCCGCCGCGTCACCTGGAGGGGTGTCGATGTCACGCTCGTCGGCGCGTAGGGCGCAAGTCGAACCGCTGGCCGCCGTCGTCGCCGTCGCAGTCGTCTGTTTCGCCGTCGGCGCGTACGCGACGGTGCGCGCGGACGTGCTCGGCCCGACCACTCAGGACGCGCCCGCAGACCAGGTGCTGGCGGACGCCGTTGACGCGGCGACGGGCGCTGGGTCTGTCGTCGTGGCGCCCACGAAACTCGACATCGAGGACGTCGCTCCCGAGGGGTACACCGCCGCCGTGACGGTGACGGCGGGCGACCGCGAGTGGACTGCTGGCCCCTCGCCACCGCCGGACACAGCGACGGCCACCAAGCAGGTACCCGTACGCGTCGCGCCGGACACGGTGCGTCCCGGGCGGCTCACGGTGGAGGTGTGGTCGTGACGCGCGCCGTCAGCACCGTCGTGGACGCGTCGCTGGCGGTGCTCCTGGTGAGTGCGGCCGCCGTGGCGCTCGTCGCGGTGCCAGTCGACGACCAGCGTCCGCCCGACCCGGCCGCCGCCGCGACCACGGTGCTCGCGAGCACCGCCACCGCGACCTATCAGGCGGACGGCGGCGAGCAGCGCACCGTCACCGGCGGGACGGGAACGCTCCTCGCGCACGCCGCTGTCGCCGAACGCGACGACACCGACCAGCGGTTTGTGGCTGCCGTCGAGGACGCGACGGCCGACGTCCTCGCTCGGTCCGATACGCCGGTCGCAGTCGTCGCCGCAGCCGGTGGCGCGACAGTCCGCGCGGGCGAGCGCCCGCCGCCGAGCGCGTCGGTCGCCGCGGTGTCGCGCGAAATCGCCGTCGAGAACGACTCGGTGACAGTCACCGTCCGGACGTGGTCGCAGTGACGTTCGCCGCGGACGAGCGGGCGCGCGCGCCGCTGGCGCTGGTCGGCGTCGTGTTGCTTGTCGGGAGCGCAACTGCGGCCGCCGCGCTCGCCGCGCACGACCCCGCGCCGGCGACCACGCGCACGGACGAAGCGGCCGACCGCGCACGCGCCGGTGCCAGCACCGCCCTGGCCGGCGCCGCGCGCACTGCCGCGGCCGCCGCCGTCCGGAATCCAGTAGTGGCGACCGGAGACTCGGAGTTCGGCGCCGCCATCGACCCAGACCAGTCGTTCCGGGACGCGCTCGCGCTCCGCGTGTACGCCCGCACCGAGCGCGCGCTCCGCGGGCAGGACGCCACGGTCGGCGCGGCGTCGGCGAACGCGTCATTGCGGCGAGTCGAGACGACTGCGGACGCCGAGCGCGCGATAGCAGCGGTCACCGTCGAGCGCGTCGACGACGGCGTCGTCCGCGTCACCGTCTCGGACGTGCGCGTGGTCGTCCGCCGCAACGGCGGCGTCGTCTCGCGCTCGACCGCGAACGTCTCCGCGACCGTCCACACGCCGGCGCTGGCGCTCCACGACCGCGTGCAGCGCTTCGAGCGCTTCCTCGACAGGGACGCCCTCGACGGCCCGGGCCTCGACCGCCGGCTCACGGACTACCTCCACCGCGTCGTCTGGCTGCGCGGCCCGCTCCAGTACGGCGGCCTCCCAATCTCTAACGTGCTCGCGAACCGCCACGTCGAACTCATGGCGAACCGCGCGCTCCTCGGCGTCCAGCGGTCGGCGTTCGGTACCGCTGACGACGCCGGCAAGCGAGCGTACGGCCGGGCGTACGCACGCGTCGGTCTGGACGACGTCCTCGCGCTGGCCAGAGAGAACGCGAAAAAACGCGCGACCCACGTCCTCCGGCAGACCGGTGCGCCGGGGAGGCCGGCGAAGGTGGGCGTGGACTCCGCAATCGCGGCAGCGGACGCGCCCGACCAGTCCGTGCCGGTCGGCGTGAACGTCACCGCCGACCGCGCGTTCCTCGACTTCACGGACAGGGACGGCGCGGTGTCGCTGAACGGCACGCTGCGCGCCGCGTTCACGACGGTCGCAGCCAGGTACGTCGACGTCACCAGACTCGACCGGCAGACCACGGCGACCGGCAGCGTCCCCGAGAACTGGACGCTGGAAGCCACGAGCGAGGCGCGCGACGTAACGGTCGAGGACTCCGGGGCCTCGACCGCGGTCGTGCCGGACGGCGAGCGAGAGGTGGCGACCTACGGCCGGCGCGTCGTCGTCACCGACCGCGAGACGCGGCGGTACGCGGACGGCGACCGCGAGCGCACGGTCGTCCACACGACGCGGACGACCTACCGCGTCGCCGTGGGCGTCGGCTACGAGTTCCAGTCGCCGGCCAGAGCCCTCCCCTCCGAGCGCGCCGACCCCGTCCTCGACGCACGCGTGAACGACGTGAATTCTGGCGTCCACGGACGCATCGCGGCGGCCGCGCAGCGGCGACTCGTCGATGCTGCTGGCGGCGTCGACGTGCTCGCGGAGCGCGCGGTGACTGGGGACGCCGCCAGTCGCTCAGTCGTGGTGCGTCCGGAACTCCCACGGCGCGTGCGTGAGCGGGCGTACGACGCTGCGGCGCGCCTCCGCAGCAGGGCACGCGGCGTGTCAGTGAACGCGTCGACGCGCGACCTGTCGGCCGGCAGCGTGCCGACGGACGCGCTCCGCGACCGCGTGAGTGCGCTCCACGACCCCGACGCGGCGTACGCGTCGGCGACCAGGCGTGCAGTCGCCGCCATGAGGGAGACGTATCTCGCGCACGTCGACGCCCGCCTCAGCGACCGCGAGGTCGACGGCGCGCTCGCGGACGTCGGCGCGGAACTCGGCGAACGCGGTCTCGGTGGCTCGACGGGCGTCCACGCGGAACCGGCCAGCGAGGGCGTCGTCGCGGCCGTGGACGGCGCGCCGGCGTACCTGACGCTCGCGGAGGTCGGCCCGGAGACGGTCGACTCGGTCACGGAGTCCTACCATCCGCTGGCCGCGCGGAACGTCAACTGGTTCACGGTGCCGCACGGCGACGCCGCGGCGGCGGTGGTGGACGCGGCGCTCCCGGAGCGCCCCGACACCGTCCGCCTCGACACCGCTGCGCAGGCGCTCGCCGCGGCGAACGGCACGCTCTCGCGCACCGCGGACAGCACGCTCAGCGCGCGACGGTCGGAACTGCGGGCGGCCGTCGGTGGCGGCGT
>JBDGQF010000205.1:0-3681 GCA_042219255.1 Halobacterium sp.
CCGGAGAACAAGATTCGCGTGGAGGCGGACGAACTCACCTACCACATGCACATCATCCTCCGCGCGGACGTCGAGAAGGCGTTCGTCGGCGGCGACATCGACGTCGACGAGATTCCGGCGCGCTGGAACGACCTGATGGAGGAGTACCTCGGCGTGCGCCCCGAGGACGACGCGGAGGGCTGCCTGCAGGACATCCACTGGACGGGCGGGTTCGCGTCCTTCCAGAACTACACCGTCGGCAGCGTGCTCGCCGCCCAGTTGGACGCGACGATGCGCGACGACCTCGACGTCGACGGCCTCGTGCGCGAGGGCGAGTTCGAGCCAATCCGCGAGTGGCTGACCGAGCACGTCCACAGCCACGGCCAGCGCTACACCACCGACGAACTTGTCGAGGTCGCGACCGGCGAACCCCTCACTGCGGACTACTTCGTCGAGTACGCCCGCGAGAAGTTCGGCGACCTCTACGACCTGTAAGCGGGCAGCAGCTGTCTCCCGGACGCGATTTTAAGGCACAGGAGGGAGTACTCGTCGGTATGGCCGCCGAAATCTCCGACCGCGTCCGCGAAATCGCCGACGAGCGCGGACTCTCGGAGTCGGAAGTCTTCGAGGAGGCGCTCGAACGCGGCGTCGAGTCGCTCTGGGAAGACGTCGTCCTCTCCCGGTACTTCGCCGGCGACCTCGACCGCGAGCGCGCCGTCGAACTCGTCGGCGCTCGCAAGGTCGACCGGGCGGAGCGTGAACGCGAACACGTCGAGGAGGACGTCGACTGGGGCCTGAACGCGTGACGCTCGCCGCAGTATCGGACGCCGGCCCACTGATTCATCTGGCGGAGGTCGACGCAGTCGAGCTACTGTCGCTGCTTGAAGACCTCTACGTCCCGGAAGCTGTCGTCAGCGAACTCGAAGCTGGAACTGTCGCTGAATCTGTGGACGACCTGGAGTGGACAGTCGTCACGCCTGCCGAGGAAACGCTTGAAGGGGCAGACCTGGATGCAGGCGAACTGGCTGCCATTGCGGCAGCCGTCGAACTGGACGCGATTCTGTTGACAGACGACCTCGCTGCACGCGAATACGCCGCCGAGCACGGAATCGAAGTGCACGGTTCCGTTGGCGTGGTTGCACTGGGCTACGCCCGTGGCGCCGTCACCCGGGACGAGGCAGCGTCGTTCATGCGGCGCCTCCAGCGAGAATCGAGTCTCTTCGTCACGCAGTCTGTCGTCGAACGGGGCATCGAGATGCTCGACGGGTAACTGCTCGCTCGCCTGTCACTCCGGTACGTTGAAGTAGTGGTATGGTGTAGCATACCGTGTATGTCGAGCGCATCGACTCCGGACGACGACTCCCTTCTGGACGACTTCCTGGAACAGCGCGGCCACGAGACTGCCACCTGGGAGGAGAGCTATAACAAAAAGCAGTGTCCGGAGTGTGGCGGACTCCACGACGTAGATGCGCGGACCTGTACAGTCTGTGGCTGGTCGCCGTAACGCGCGCTAGCCACCACTACGCGGCTTCTCACTGTCCGCGTCGCGTCGAGTAGCGACCGGCGTCCTCACTCCTCGCCCACCTGCTGGCAGCGCGCAATCCACACCTCCTCGAAGGTGTCCGGTTCCACGACGCGCCCGACGAGGTCGGCAATCTCTGTGACGTCCCCCTCGTCGCACCACTCGATGGCGGCCTCGTAGACGCCGAAGTCGTACTCCTCGCGGAGGCCGTCGTCACGCTCAACGCGCAGTCCGTCGACGCCGGCGAGGTGCGCGAGGAACGCCCGCGTGTGGCCGTCCGAGAGGTACCAGTCGCCGTCGTACTCGAACACCGGCAGCGGGTCGTAGTCCGGGTCGTCGAAGTCGAACCACGCCGCCGCGTCAGCGACCTTCTCGCTGGAGAGGTACAGCTGCGTCGGCCGCACCGCGGCGATGGGGAGTCGTCGCGTCATCGTCGCCAGTGCGCTCGGCGCGCAGCGACAAGTGTCCCCGGCACGCTCCCGCAGTCTGGGAACGTTCGACGAGTAGGAGCACTGTTCACCCACGGCCCCGCTCCGGCGCCGCCCAGTAGCCTGCCAGAGCACGTCGCCTGTCCCCCCAGCGACAGTCGCCGCGTCGCTGCCGGAGTGACCGCGAGACGGGTTCTGCGACGGCCAGCACGCATAAGACGCGCCCAGCGAAACGTCCTGTGAAGCCATGCCGGAGTGCCAGAACTGTGGGTCGTTCGTGACCGAAGCGTACGCGAGAGTGTTCACACCGGACGAACAGGGCGCCCCGCGCGTGTGTCCCAACTGCGAGGACAAGATTCGCGACGGCGCAGAAGTCAGGGAGGCTCGTTCCACGCGACGCACGTAACTGTTCTCGACTCGCTACCGACGGTCAGTCTGTCTGCGTGACTGACAGCCTGTCCGCTGCGCGGCTTACGGCCCGTCCGCTGGACGGCCGTCCGCCCGTGGCGTCTCCTGACAGCCCGTCCGCTGGACTGTCCACCGACGGGCTGTCTGACCGTTCAGCGGTCGTCTCGGCTGGCGCAGAATTTCAAGCGGTTTATACCGTTCGGGTTCCTCTAGTTGTCTAATGACGGACTCGGAGCCGGAAGTCACGCGGCTGTTCGGTGGTCCGGGGAGCGGGAAGACGACCGCGCTCCTCGACCACGTCGAGGAAATTCTGGAAGACGACGACGTCGACGTGCGGGACATCCTCGTGGTCTCCTACACGCGCGCCGCGGCGGCGGAGGTGCGCGAACGCCTCGCCGAACGGCTGGACGTGAACCCGCGCTCGCTGCGCGGCAACGTCGCGACGATGCACGCGAAGGCGTACGAACTGCTCGGGCTGTCGCGGGGCGACGTCGTCGGCGAGGACGACAAAGAGGAGTTCTGCGAGGAGTACGGCATCCCCTTCGAGGACGAGTACGCGTCCGGCTCCCGGCGAACCGCGCGCTCGACGACGCTCGGGAACAAGGTCATCGCGACCAGCCAGTGGCTGCAGCGGACGCGACGCGACGTCGCGGACTGGTACGACGTGCCGTTCCGCTGGAACGACGAGGAGGTACGACTGCCGCCGGACATCGACGAGAAGGCGCAGGTCGGGAACAAGTACACGCCGACGTGGCCGTCCAGCGACGAGCGCTACGACATCCCCGAGGCGATTCGGGCGTGGCGCGCGTACAAGGGCGAGCACGAACTCGTCGGGTTCGCGGACATGCTCGAGCGCGTGAAGCAGCGCTCGCTGCTCCCGGACGTCGACTACCTCGTCATCGACGAGTTCCAGGACATCACGAGCCTCCAGTACGACGTCTACGAGGAGTGGCGGCCGCACATGGAGCGCGTGCTCATCGCGGGCGACGACGACCAGGTCGTGTACGCCTGGCAGGGCGCCGACCCGGAACTCCTCCTGAACACGAAGGTCACCGACGACGTGGTGCTGCCGAACTCCTACCGCCTCCCCTCGGAGGTCCTGGAGGTCGTCCAGCAGGAGATTAGCCACATCGAGACCCGCCAGGAGAAAGACCTGAAGCCGCGCAAGGAGGGCGGGAGCGTGGAGGCCATCGACAGTCCGTCGATGCTTGACCTGGTGCGGAACGTCCGCCGGACCGTGGAGTCCACGGAGGACGACACGGTGATGATTCTGTTCCGCGCGCGCTACCAGCTGTTCGACTTCGTCGACGAGTTCATCGGCGAGGGCATCCCGTTCAAGGCGCT
>JBDGQF010000017.1:0-3669 GCA_042219255.1 Halobacterium sp.
AGGCTGTCGTCCGTGACGGCGTACCGGTCGCTCAGCGAGAGGACGGCGACGTAGGGTTCGACGCCGGGCGGCAGTTCGTCGAACCAGAGGGTCTCGCCGTCCGCGAGTCGGTCGGCGAGCAGGCCGAACTGGTCGCGCCAGAGCGTCCGACTCGCGCCGCTCTCCCGGTACTCGACGGTGATGCGGTCGTCGGCGACGTCCGTCACCTCGAACGAGCGCTCCGAGCGCGGCGTCCGGTAGACGGCGTCGGTGCGCTCGCGGACGCGCTCGCGGAGGTCGCGCCACGGCTGCTCGAAGCTCATACGGGGACGTTCAGGCGCCCCGGAGAAAAGGCTGGTAGCCGATTCGGTCACGGGAGCCGCGCGGCCACGCCGTCGAGCGCGTCGTCCGCGACGGCGACGTCGCCGGTGAGGCTGATGAAGCCGTGCGCCATCGAGGGGTAGTGCCGGTGGTCGACCGGCGTGCCGTCCGCGGCGAGCGCGTCGGCGTACGCGCGCCCCTCGTCACGGAGCGGGTCGTGGCCGGCCGTGACGACGGTCGCCGGCGGCAGGTCGCCGTGGTCGGGCGCGCGGAGCACGCTCGCGTACGGGTTCGCGGCGTCCACGGGACTCCGGCAGTACTGGCGCCAGAACCACTCGACGTCAGCGCGCGTCAGCAGCGGGCCGTCGCCGTGCTCGCGGTAGGACGCCCGCGTCGTGTCGCGGTCGGTCATCGGGTACAGTAGCGCCTGGTGGGCGAGTTCTGGGCCGTCCAAATCGCGGGCGCGGAGCGCGACGCCCGCCGCGAGGTTCCCGCCCGCGCTCGTGCCCGCGACCGACACCGTCTCCGGGTCGCCGCCGAACGCGGTCGCGTTCTCGACAGTCCACTCCAGCGCGGCATAGGCGTCGTCGTGGGCCGCCGGGAACGGGTGTTCGGGCGCGAGCCGGTAGTCCACGCTCACGACGACGCAGTCCGCGCGCGCCGCGAGTTCCCGGCAGACGCCGCCGATGGAGTCCAGCGTGCCGAGCGTCCACCCGCCACCGTGATAGAAGACGACGACCGGCGCCGACTCCTGGGGGTCGTCGTGGTAGACGCGCACCGGGACGTCGCCGGCGGGGCCGTCGAAGGAGAGGTCGCGCACGAACGCGACGTCGCGGACCGAGTCGGGCGTGAACACCTCGTCCTCGACGCGGCGCGCGCCCGCGACGGACAACTCGTTCCATTCTGGCACGCCCATCGCGTCGATGGCCGCGACGGCGTCGGCGAGTTCGTCGTCGAGTCCGGTCACGGCCGTCCAGTCTCGGCGCCGCCACGTGAACGTTTGGCTCCGGGAACCGCTGCCGAATACGACGGCCGAAAAATCAGTGGTCGTCCGGCGTCAGTCCTGGAGTCTGTCGCCGCTGCCGTCGGTCGCCGGTTCGAACGACCCCATGTCCGCGTCCGCGTCGGTCGTCAGGTCGTCGAGCGCGGCGTCCGCGTCGCCGACCTCGAACTGGTCGACCAGTTCCTCCAGCGACTCCGCCGACCGCGACACCTCCTGGATGTTCTGCGAGACCTCGTCGATGGACGCGGTCTGCTCTTCGGTCGCCGCGGAGACGTTGCTCGCCTCCGCCGCGGACTCCTCGCTGACGCTGGACACCTCCTCGACCATCGACACGACCTCCTCGGTGGAGACCGCCTGGTCTTCGGCGGCGTCGGAAATCTCCTCGACGCCGCGCTCGGCGTCCGTCACCGCGCCCGCGATGTCGTCGAACATCTCGATTGCGCCCTCGATGGTGTCCGCGCCCGTCTCGACGCGGTGCTGCATCGACTGCATGTCCTGGACGGTCTCGTCCGTGCTGTCCTGGATGTCCTCGATGAGCGCTTCCACCTCGTCGGTCGCGTCGCCCGCTTGCGCCGCCAGCGTCTTGATTTCGTCCGCGACGACTGCGAAGCCCTCGCCCGCTTCGCCGGCGCGCGCCGCCTCGATGGACGCGTTCAGCGCGAGCAGGTTCGTCTGCTCGGCGATGTCCGTGATGAGACCGACGATTTCGTTGATTTCCTCGATCTGGTCGTCGAGGTCTTCGACCTGCGCGACCGCCTGGTCGGCCTCGGACTCGATGGCGGAAATCTCGTCGGTGGCGTCAGACGCCTGGTCGCGGCCGCGGTCGGCGAGCGCCGCGGCCTCGTTGGCGGTCTCCACGACCTCGTCCGCGGAGGACGCGACCTCCTCGATGGTCGCCGACAGGTCGTTCATCTCGTGGGACGCCGACTGCAGTTTCTCGGTCTGCTGTTCGGCGCCGCTGGCAATCTCCTCGACGGCCTGCGCGGTCTCCTGGCTCGCGGACTTGATTTCCTGCGCGCTCGCCGCCGTCTCGTTGCTGAGTTTCGCGAAGGTCTCCGCGACGTCCCGGACCTCGGCGAGGCTGTCCGCGAGTTCGTCCAGGCCGGCGTCCAGGTCGACCATCACGGCGCCGTACTGGCCGGGGAGGTCGGTGTCGACGTCCTGGTCGAGGTTGCCCTCGCGGAGTTCGCGGCTGACCTCGCTCAACTGCTCGAAGCTGCCCGACAGCTGGCGGACGCCCTCGTCCAGGTCGGTGAGGACGGCGCCGTACTCGCCGGGGAGGTCGGTGTCGACGTCCTGGTCGAGGTCGCCCTCGCGGATGCACTGGCTGGTCGCGCTAATCTCGTCGAAGCCGGCCTGCAGGCGGTCGATGCCGCCGTCCAGGTCGGTCATGATGGCGCCGAACTCGCCGGGGAGGTCGGTGTCGACGTCCTGGTCGAGGTCGCCCTCGCCGAGGCCCTCGCTCACCGACCGGAGTTCAGCGACCTGGTGGCGGAGGTTCTCCCGCATCGCGTCGAACGCGTCCACGAGTTCGCCGATTTCGTCGTCGGGCGCGTCCACGTCCACGCTCGTCTCGAAGTTCCCCTCCGAGAGCGACATCGCCTGGTCGCGGACGGCCTCGATGGGCCGCGAGAAGTACCGCGACGCGTAGTAGCCCAGCGCCACGACGCCGACGATGATGACGGCGACGAGCAACAACAGGAGGTTGCGCGCCGACGACGTGCGGTCGTTCAGCGCGGACTCGAGCGCCGTGGTCGGGCCCGTCACGTCAGTTTCGGGCACCGTGCCGAGGAGCGCGAGTTGCTTGTTCCCGAACTCCAGGGGCGCGTACGCGACGTAGTAGCGCTCCGTCGACCCGTCACCGGCCTGGCGCTCGTACGTCTCCAGTCCCGTCTCGCCGGCGAGGATGCTGTCCTCGGCGATGCCCGCGAGCGTCCCGCCGTAGGAGTCGCTCGTGATGGAGGCACCGGACTCCACGACGGACGCGTCCGGGTGGGACAGCACCGTCCCGTCCTCGTTGACGATGCTGAGGTGGCCGGACTCGCCGACGGTCATGCTGGTCGCGAGGTCGGTGAGGATGCTGTAGTTGAACCGGAGCGCGACGGTGCCGGCGTACTCGCCGTCGTGGTAGACCGGCGTCGCGACGTGGACGACCTGCTTGCCGTTCACGCGCTTGACGTCACCGACGTACACCTCGCCCTTCTTGAGGTCTTTGGCGTTCTTGAACCAGTTCGTGTTCGCGTACGACGTCCCACTCGCGCTCTCCGCGACTGCCGACCCGTCGTCGGTGCGCTGGGCGTGCACGACGCCAGCGCCGTTCTCGTCGGTCATCACGATTTCGTCGTAGGCGGCGACCTCGTCGCCGT
>JBDGQF010000442.1:0-3662 GCA_042219255.1 Halobacterium sp.
TGAGAGCGATGGCGACGCTGCCGAAGAAGCGTGGACGGGCGACAAGTGGGCGTTCGCCGGCCGCATCGCCGGCCTGGACGGCCAGGGCCGGAAGGTGCCGGACGGCGCGCCCCGCGACGCGTGGACGGCGGCGGGCCGCCGCGACCGGTTCTGAGCAGGCCGGCCACTCCTGGCCTGACCTGACGCTGACAGGCGGGACGCCGACCTGACTTGACGCTGACCGTCCCTATGCTGACCTGACGCTGACCAGGCCCACGCCGACCTGACTGCGACCGAACACTTTTGTCGGGCGGTGGCGATTGCCGAGTAGTATGCAGCGCGAGGAAGTCGCCCTCCAGGCGCACGGCGAGGAATTCGACGCGGAACTGGCGGTCCCCGACGACCCGGACGGCCGCGGCGTCGCGGTGATGCCCGGCGGCGGCCACGGCCCGTGGGGCGACATCTTCGACCGGTTCGCCGAGGACGCCGCGGCCGACGGCGTCCACGTCATCCGATTCGAGGGCTGGCCGACGCCCGAAGTACTCATGGGGAAAACAGTCCGCGACATGCACGCGGAACTGGACGCCGCCGTCGACCGCCTCCGCGAAGAGGGCTGTACGGAACTCGGCGTCGTCGGGAAGAGTTTCGGCGGCGGCGTCACGCTGACGCACGTCCCCGAGGGCGTCGACCGCGTCGTCCTCTGGGCGCCCGCGTTCGTCACGTTCGGCGACGAGGAGACCGTCTCCGACTCGCTGGACGACTCCCTCGAAGCACTGAAGGACGCGCCCGAGCGCCGCCAGATTTCGGCGGCGTGGATGGCGGACTTCGACGCGTCGCTGCGCGTCATCCAGGGCGACGAGGACGACGTGCGGTCGGTCGAGCACGCGCGGAAGGTAGTGGACGCGGCGCCGGACGCCGAACTCGTCGTCCGCGAGGGCGAAGACCACTCCTTCAGGGGCGACGACCGCGAACAGGAAATCGTCGACCAGACGCTCGACTTCCTCTGACAGTCGTTGCGAGCGCGGCCTGTTGATTCGGGATACGCGCTGAAGATTGAGCGACTAAATCGGTACGTCGGCCTGCGGACCGACCGTCACTGGCGGTCAGCAACAGCCGCTTTCCTCGGGGTTCCACTCGCAGGCATCGCCCGTCGTGAGGTCGTTCTCTTCGATGTACGCGGAGAGGCAGGCGTGATTACAGAAGTACAGCGGCGACCCACAGTCGTCGTCACAATCACGGAGACAGACCGGGTCGTGGTCGAAAATACGCGACGTACAGTAGTCACACGCCTCCTCGGTACCGGGTGTCGCAATCTTCGTCGACATACCGGTGCCAAAGCGTTCATCGAGGAAAATACTTCGCGAGCGGCCGAGCGTGTCTTCGCTGTACTGACCGGTCGTTTCAGTTCTTCCGCTGGATATCGAAATCGCGTAGGCAACTACTGGTAGCGTCCCTCGAACGTCGCCCGGATTGTGGTGTCTGGCTGGTAGGTGGCGGCGATGTCGAGGCCGACGTCGTCGTGGTCGTGGTCGACGTGGAGGTTGGCGGCGAACGTCGCGAGCGCGAGTTTCAGTTCGAGGAGCGCGAACCGCATCCCGATGCAGTGCCGCGGCCCGCCGCCGAACGGGAAGTACGAGTACTCCGGCCGGTCGCCCGGCGGGTCGTCGATGCCGGCCCACCGGTCTGGGTCGAAGGCGTGCGGGTCGTCCCACCAGCGCGGGTCGCGGTGGACGACGAACTGGGGGACGGTGACGAACGTCCCCTCTGGGATGCGGTAGCCGCCGACGACGGCGTCCTCGCGCGTCTCCCGGAACACGGCGGTCGCGGGCGGATAGCGCCTGAGGCCCTCGCGGACGACCTGCTCGGTGTAGTCGAGGCGCGGGAGGTCGGCGGGCGTCGCGTAGTCGCCGTCGATTACGGCGTCGACCTCGGCCTGCAGGCGGCCCTGGACGGCGGGCTTCCGGCCGAGTTCGTACAGCAGCCACGTGAGCGCGGTGGCGCTGGTCTCGTGGCCGGCGAACAGGAACGTCATCAGTTGACTCCGGATTTCGGTCTCGTCGGGACTGGTGCCGTCGTCGTACTCGGCGTCCAGCAGGAGGCTGAGCAGGTCGCCGCGGTCGCCGTCCTCGCGGCGGCGCTCGGCGACGAGGTCGTCGACGGCCGCGCGGAACTGTTCGACGCCGCGCTCGTACCGGCGGTTCGAGGGCGTCGGCACCCACGCCGGAATCTGGACGCTCACGGGGTTCTCGGCGCTGCGCGCGCGGATAGCCTCGGCGCCCGCCCGCACGGCGTCGCGGTGGCTCTCCGTCTCCACGCCGAGCAGCGTCTTCCCGAGGACGCGCAGCGTGTACGCGGACGTCGCTTCTTCGACGTTGAGGGCGTCCCGGCCGGCCCACTCGCGGGCGGCGTCGGCGGCGAACGCGCCCATGGTATCCGCGTAGGCCTCGACGCGCTCGCGGAAGAACATCGGCTGGAGGAGGGTGCGCTGGGCGCGCCACCGCTCGCCGTCCGTCAACAGGAGGCCGTCGGAGAGCACGCTCAGGTCGGCCATCGTCGTCGGCTTCCGGAACGACTCTAAGTTGTCGACCAGCATTTGCTCGACGTAGTCCGGGTGCAGGACTGTCGCCATGTCGTAGTTCGCCATCGAGAACCGCACGACGTCGCCGACCTCGCGGAACCGCTCGTACATCCCGTAGGGGTCGCGGGAGAACGCCAGCGCGCTCCCGAGCACGGGTAGTTCGTCGGGCGTCGGCGCCAGCGGCACCCCCTGGACTGACTCGCTCATGCGTCGAGGTTCTCACGCCCCCCGAATCCGTGTTGGCGCGTCCACACTAGTATGTTTAAGTGCTGGCCGGGGAACTGTCGGCCATGAACCACGTGCGAGTGCGCCTCGGGTTCCCGCGGCGGACGCGCCACCCGATGCACAACTTCCTCGTCGACCACCCGGGGATGGAGCGCGAGGAACTGTGGTCGTGGAGTTTCGTCGGCGACCTGCCGACGTGCCTGTTCCGCGTGGAGGGCGACGTGGACGCGTACCGCGACCGCATCGCGGCCGTCGACTCCGTCGCGCGGTGTGACCTCACGCGCGAGACGGCGGCCTCGTTCTACGCATTCGTGCAGGCGGAACCGAGCGAGGACGAGTGGGAGTGGATGCGCGCGTTCGGGCGCGCAAGCCTCGTCGTGATGCCGCCGGTCGAGTACACGACCGAGGGCGAGGCCGTCTTCGAAGTACTGGGCGACCCGGACGACCTCCGCGGCCTGCTCGCGCACCTCCCAGACCGCGTCGACGTCACGGTCGACCGCGCGGGCGAGTTCGACCGCCACCCGAGTCGCGCCGCGGCGCTGACCGCCCGCCAGCGCGAGGCAGTGTCCGCGGCCGTCGACCTCGGCTACTACGACGTCCCCAGGGAGGCGACGCTCGAAGACGTCGCCGCGGAACTCGGCGTGGCGTCCTCGACTGTCTCCGACCACCTCCGGAAGGCGGAGGCGGCAGTGATGTCTGGCGTCGCGTGACCGGACGGTCGGCCGTCCGTCCTGAGGCGCCAGTCTGTCAACCCGACCGGCCGGCCGAGTGGACGGACACGAACCGACAGTATCAGTAGGGCGTCCCAAGAACGAACCCGCAAGAATGTTCGAGAAGGTGCTCGTCGCGAACCGCGGCGAAATCGCCGTCCGCGTGATGC
>JBDGQF010000228.1:0-3651 GCA_042219255.1 Halobacterium sp.
AGCGGAGTAACATTTATATAGACGTTCAATCATTTTTCTAGTGAATCGGGGTGAGTAGCCATGGCACTGTTCGCACCGCCACGACGCTCACCGAGCACGCGACGCACCCGACCACGCACCGAATCGCGCGGCAACGACTACGCGCTCTACGAGGAAGACGACAAGTACGTGTTGAGCGTCGAGTTACCGGGCTTCGAGGTCGAAGACATCACGCTCACGTGGGACGACGGCCTGCTCCGCCTCGCCGCCGAACGCGACGACGACAAGCGCGGCGAGCGGACGTACCACCGCCAGTTCCGCCTGCCGGAACGCATCGACGACGAGGACGTCGAAGCGCGCTACGAGAACGGCATCCTCGAAGTCCGGTTGCCGAAGCGCTCGACGCCCAGCGTCGAGGGCAAACGCATCGAAGTGACGGGCTGACGACCGCAGTCGCCTGACGGCACCGCCCACCAGTCACTCCGCTTCTCGCAGCCGAAACCCATGCGACTGACAGTCAGACCGCTCAAGAACCGGAAACCGGGTAGCGGCATGGCAGTCATCGACCGCGAGTCCCTGGACGAACTCGGCGTGCAGAGCGGCGACTTCGTCGTCGTGCGCGGCCGCGGCGGCGAAGCGGTGGCGCGCGCGTGGCCGAGCGACGCCGAGGACGCCGGCCGCGGGTTCGTCCGCATCGACGGCCAACTCCGGTCGGCGGCCGACGTCGGCGTCGACGACCGCGTCGAGGTCGAACCGACGTCCGTCGCGGACGCCGAGCGCGTCACCGTCGCGCTCCCACAGAACCTCCGCGTCCGCGGCGACGTCGCGTCCTACGTCCGCGACGAACTCTCCGACCAGGCCGTCACCGAGGGCCAGACCGTCCCCATCGGGTTCAGTAGCCTCGCGTCCCGCGGCCGCCGCGTCCCCCTCCGGGTCGTCGACACCGAACCGAGCGGGACGGTGGTCGTGACGAACGCGACGCGCGTCGAGGTCGCCGACCAGGAGACCGGTGACGCCGACGTCGTCGAGGGCGAAGCCAGCGGGTCGACGCCGCCGGACATCGAAGCGCCGGGCGTCACGTACGAGGACGTCGGCGGCCTCGACGACGAACTCGACCGCGTCCGCGAGATGGTGGAGTTGCCGATGCGCCACCCCGAACTGTTCCAGACGCTCGGCATCGACCCGCCGAAGGGCGTCCTGCTGCACGGCCCGCCCGGCACGGGGAAGACCCTGATTGCGAAGGCCGTCGCGAACGAACTCGACGCGCACTTCCAGACCATCAGTGGCCCGGAGATCATGTCGAAGTACTACGGCGAGAGCGAAGAGCAGTTGCGCGACGTCTTTGAGGAGGCCGAGGAGAACGCGCCCGCCATCGTCTTCATCGACGAACTGGACTCAATCGCGCCCAAGCGCGAGAAAGTCAGCGGCGACGTCGAACGCCGGGTCGTCGCGCAACTCTTGAGTCTGATGGACGGCCTCGAAGAGCGCGGCCGCATCACGGTCATCGGTACGACGAACCGCGTGGACGCCGTCGACCCCGCGCTCCGGCGTCCCGGCCGCTTCGACCGCGAAATCGAAATCGGCGTCCCAGACCAGGACGGCCGCGAGGAGATTCTCCGGATTCACACGCGCGGCATGCCGCTCGGCGACGAGGTCGACCTCCAGCAGTACGCCAAACACACGCACGGGTTCGTCGGCGCGGACATCGAGAACCTCGCGAAGGAAGCCGCGATGGGCGCGCTCCGGCGCGTCCGGCCGGAACTCGACCTGGACGGCGGCGAACTCGACGCGGACGTCCTGGAGTCCGTCGAGGTCACCGACGACGACTTCCGCGAGGCGATGACGGACGTCGAACCGTCGGCGATGCGCGAGGTGTTCGTGGAGGTGCCGGACGTCTCGTGGGCGGACGTCGGCGGTCTCGACGACGCGAAAGCCCGCCTCCGCGAGACCGTCCAGTGGCCGCTCGAACACCCGGAGGCGTACGACCGCGTCGCGCTCGACCCCGCGCAGGGCGTCCTGCTGCAGGGACCGCCCGGCACAGGGAAGACCCTGCTGGCGAAAGCCGTCGCGAGCGAAGCGGACTCGAACTTCGTGTCCGTGAACGGTTCGGAGTTGTTCGACAAGTTCGTCGGCGAGTCAGAGAAGGCCGTCCGCGAGGTGTTCGAGAAGGCGCGGTCGAACGCACCAGCCGTGGTGTTCTTCGACGAAATCGACGCCATCGCGAGCGAACGCGGCAGCGGCGTCGGCGACTCGAACGTCGGCGAGCGCGTCGTCAGCCAACTGCTCACGGAACTGGACGGCCTGGAAGCGATGGAGGACGTCGTCGTCATCGCCACCACGAACCGTCCAGACCTCGTCGACGACGCGCTCCTCCGGCCCGGCCGCCTCGACCACCACGTGACCGTGGACGGACCGGACGAGGACGCGCGCCGCGAAATCTTCGAGATTCACACGCGCGACACGCCCCTGGGCGACGGCGTCGACCTCGACGACATCGCCGCGCGCACCGAGGGGTACGTCGGCGCGGACGTCGAAGCCGTCTGCCGCGAAGCCGCCCAGATTGCCGTGCGTGAGTACGTCACCGCCGTCCAGGACGGCGACGACCCGGCCCTCGACAGCGTCGTCGTCACGCGCGACCACTTCGAGCAAGCCCTCGAAACGGTCGACCCCCAGGACACCGACGCCGCCGTGACCGAAGGCGCGCAAGCAGCAGGATTCAGCTAACCACACTGACCGTGCTCACCAACTAACCGACAGACGAGCATCCGCGACCCGAGCGGTTCGACAGAACCCGAGGGTCGCGGTTCACCGCGCGAGCGAGTGAAACGAGCGAGCGCGGGCCGACGAGTGACTAACGCGAGCGGAGCGAGCGGCAGGAACGAGGAGTGCTTTTGGCCGAGCTTTTGCCGAGTGAGGCGCGCGGAGCGCGCCGAACGCAGAGCAAAAGGTCGACTTAGAGGACGCCCATTTCGTCGAGGCGGTCTGGGAGGTAGGTGTCGGTGACGAAGTCGAGGCCGCGGGCGGCGAGCGCCTGCTGTTCGGCTTTTTTGTCGATGTCGAGTTGGAGTTCGATTTGTTCGATCCAGAAGTCGGTCTGGAAGCGGGGGTCGTCGAGTTCGGATTCGAGGGCGTTGCGGTCTGAGTCGCCGAGCGGGTCGGTGGGGAGGTCGTAGTCGACGATGTCCTGGGGGCGGATGCCGACGAACTGGGCCTGTGGGGTGGCGAGGTATTCGGAGAGGTGCGCGGACTTGATGGAGCCGTAGGCGACGGAGCCGAAGATGCGGTACGACCAGGGGTCGCCGTCAGTGAAGACCGTGACTGGGAGGTCGAGTTCGTCGTGGAGGCGTTTGGTGAGGCGGCGGGTGGCGCGCGCCGGCTGGCCGCCGAGGTGGACGACGAGACAGTTGTATTCGTCGTCGAAGCCGTTCTCGACGAGTCGGTCGCGCATGCCACCGGTCTCCACGCACATGACGAAGTCGGCGTCGCATTCGAGGAAGTCGATGGTGTCGGGGTTGTTCGGAATCTGGTAGCCGCCCTGACCGACGTCGTCCTGGCAGTGGATTTCGCGGTCGCCGCGGTTCGTCTGTTCGCGGAGGAGCAGCGGCCCCATGACTTTCGCGCCGGACTCCTCGGGGCGCATGTGGAAGTCCTCGCGTTTGACGCCGGAGACGA
>JBDGQF010000044.1:0-3633 GCA_042219255.1 Halobacterium sp.
TACTGGTCGAGTGGGCCGTCTTGCACGAATCCGGCGGAGACGACTTCTGGCGGGCCTGGAACTTCTACGGTGCGGATTGCGGCCGCTGCCTGGCCGCGGGCGTCTCGCGCGTAGACCGAGACGACGTGGGTTCCGGGAGCAAGATTCTGGAGGTACTCGACGGTGCTCAGGCTTTTTCCGGTCTGACGGCTCTGGACGGTGCCGGAGGTGAGGGTTTCGACTGGCTGGCCGTCGACGCTGACCGTGACGGACTGGATGTTGCCGAAGTCGTCGGTGGCCTGGAGGTCGACAGCTGGAGTGGTGCCGTTTCTGACGTCGAGGACGGGTAGTTCTGGGGCGGGGTCTGCGACGACGGTTCGACTACCGTCAGCGAACGTCGCGGCACCGGTGTCCGTCGTGGCGTAGAGCTGGTGGATGCCGGCCGAGAACCTTCGTTCGGTGGTGGCTCCGCGAGCGACCTGTTCGCCGTCCTGGAGCCAGCGTCCTGTCGCTCCGTCGGAGAGTTTGTAGTCCGCGGTGAGGTTTCCGCCGCCGGTGACGACCTGTGGGCCGAGGACGGTCACGGGGGCTGTCGTGTTGGCGTCACTCCCGTCGTTCGGTGACCCGAACGGGTCTGACGGCGTGGCTACGCTCGCGGGCGCGGTGACGGCAATCGACTTCGAGGCGGTGTCGCGTTGGCCGTCGTCGTCGACGACGACGGCCGATACGTCGTGGGTGCCGGTCGTCGGGAAGTTGAACGTGCGCGAGGACGTGGCTGCGGTGCCGGAGAGTGGTTCGGTCGCGACGCGGTTGCCGTCCTGTTTCCAGACGAGTCGGTCGAGCGGCGCGGCGCCGGCGTCCACGTCGACCGTGAACTCGGCGGACTCGGCCGTGGTGGTCCTGGACGGCCCGGAGAGGCTGGCGGTCGGACTCGTGCCGGGTTCGACGGTGACGAAGAGCGTGTCCGTCGTGGTGGCGCCGTCGTCGTCGGTCACTTCGAGCGTGACGCGGTACGTGCCGGTGGCTTCGGCCTGGAACTGCGTGCGTTCGCAGGTCGTGCACTGCGGCGAGGTGGCGTTCGTGGCGTCGCCGGACTCCGCGGTAATCGTCCACTGGTAGCGTTCGATTGAGCCGTCGGGGTCGCGCGACCCGGTGCCGTCGAGGTAGACAGTCGTGCCGCGCGTGACCGTCTGGTCGAGACCGGCGTCGGCGAGTGGCGCTTCGTTGGCGGCAGCGACGGCGGGCGTGGTCGCTGCGGTGACCAGCAGGGCGACTGCAATCAGGCTCTCTGATTTCACACTACTCGTAGTTGAAGATTACAATCAGTATATAAAATTTTAGAAGTAGGTGTGTGGGATTAATACTCGCCGTGTTTCCCGTCGTGGGCCTCTGAGACGTGCAGGAGCCGGCAATCTACGCGATTCCTTAATTATCTTTCCGTGATAATGGATGGCAAACGATTTAGTGTCGAACCGTCCAACGTCCAGTAACGGTCCGCACGCGGGCCAGAGGTTACACTATGACTGATGACGAACTCATCTGGCGAGTGGCAGGGGGTTCCGGCGACGGAATCGACTCCACGAGTCAGAACTTCGCGAAGGCGTTGATGCGCTCGGGTCTCGACGTCTTCACGCACCGGCACTACCCGTCCCGAATCCGCGGCGGCCACACGTACGTGGAGATTCGGGCGCGGGACGGTAACGTAACGTCGCGCGGCGACGGCTACAACTTCCTGCTCGCGCTCGGCGACTCGTTCGCGCGCAACCCCAGCGAGCACGCGGTCTACGGGGACGAGGAAGTGAAGCCGCTCTCGGAGAACCTCGACGACCTCCGCGAGGGCGGAGTCATCGTCTACGACGAGGGCCTCCTGGACGTCGAGGACGTCCCGGACTTCGAGGAGCGCGTCGAGGAGAACAACTGGCACGTCTATCCGCTCGACCTGCGGTCGCTCGCGAAAGAGCACGGCCGCGAGGTCATGCGGAACACGGCCGGCGTCGGCGCGACGGCGGCGCTCATCGACATGGACCTCGAGCACATCGAGGACTTGATGTCGGACGCGATGGGCGGCGAGATTCTCGAACAGAATCTCGAAGTCCTCCACGACGCCTACGAGCAGGTCAACGACATGGAGCAGTCCCACGACTTGACCGTGCCGGAGGGCGAACACGACGAGGAACAGGTCCTCGTCTCCGGCAGTCACGGCATCGCGTACGCGGCAATCGACGCGGGCTGTCGGTTCATCTCCGGCTACCCGATGACGCCGTGGACTGACGTGTTCACCATCATGACGAACCTCCTGCCGGACATGGGCGGCATCTCCGAGCAGGTGGAGGACGAAATCGCGGCGGCGGCGATGGCGGTCGGCGCGTCGCACGCCGGCACGAAGGCGATGTCCGGTTCGTCCGGCGGCGGGTTCGCACTGATGAGCGAGCCGCTGGGCCTCGCGGAGATGACGGAGACGCCGCTCGTGCTGCTGGAAGCGATGCGCGCGGGTCCCTCGACGGGGATGCCGACGAAGCCAGAGCAGGCCGACCTGGAGCACATCCTGTACACGAGTCAGGGCGACAGCCACCGCGTCGCGTTCGGGCCGAGCGACCCGAAGGAGTGCTACGAGCAGACGCGGACGGCGTTCGAAATCGCCTACGAGTACCAGATTCCGTCCATCGTCGTCTACGACCAGAAGCTCTCGGGCGAGTACCGGAACGTGGACGCGTCGTTCTTCGACCGCGACCCGCAGCCAGACCTCGGCGCGACGCTAACCGAGGACGAAATCGAGGAGGCGGCCCACGACGCGACTGGGAAGTTCAAGCGCTACCAGCACGACGTCGAGGACGGCGTGAGTCCGCGGTCGGTCCCCGGCCAGAAGGGCGGCCGGTATCTGGCGTCCGGGAACGAGCACTGGCCGACCGGCCACATCGCGGAAGACCCGGACAACCGGACGGCGCAGGTCGAGCGGCGCCTCCAGAAGCTGGACGCCATCCGCGACGACCTCGACGAGCGCGACCAGCAGGTCGTGTACGGCGACGAGGACGCGGACTTCGGCCTCATCGCCTGGGGCAGCCAGCAGGGCACCGTCGAGGAGGCCGTCCGGCGGCTGAACGACGACGGGAACAGCGTGAAGGCGCTGGGCGTCAGCGACCTGGCGCCGTTCCCGGCGGAGCGAGTGCGGGAGTTCGTGGAGAGCGTCGACGAGGCTATCGTCGTGGAGATGTCGTCGACGAAGCAGTTCCGCGGCCTCATCCAGAAGGAGGTCGGAGACTTCGGCGGGAAGCTCTCCAGCCTCCTGAAGTACAACGGGAACCCGTTCGAGCCCGCGGAAATCGTGGAAGCGGTGGAACTCGAACAGGACGGCGGCGGGGAACCGACCGCCCAGACCACCCTCGAACCCGCGGCAGGTGACTAATCCATGAGCAAAGCGTTCAGCGCAATCGGTGAGGAACGGGACATCGAACGAGACGAATTCACGCCCGGCATCGAGCCGCAGCCGACGTGGTGTCCTGGCTGCGGTGACTTCGGCGTCTTGAAGGCGCTGAAGGGCGCGATGGCGGAACTCGGCAAAGACCCCGAGGAAGTGCTGTTGTGCACCGGTATCGGGTGTTCCGGGAAGCTCAACAGTTACTTCGAGAGCTACGGGTTCCACACGATTCACGGCCG
>JBDGQF010000175.1:0-3619 GCA_042219255.1 Halobacterium sp.
CGATGAAGTTCCGCTGGAGGACGTACAGCAGCGTCTCCACCTGGTACTGCGTGAGGGTCTCCGGGTCTTCCGCGAGGACTGCCGGCTCCGGACGTGCCTGGATGCCGTCGATGTGCCCGTCGGTGTCCACCGCCTCCGGTGGCTCCTTCTGGTCGAGCATCACCAGCAGGCGGTCGAGCAGCGACTGCTGGCTCGCGACGGGGCCGTCGTAGAGGTCGTACCGGTCGAGGAGTTTCCGCGTCTCGCGCTCGATGACGCCGCGCCGCGACGCCTCGTCGCCCGCCGCGGCGACGTCGTCGCTGGCGTACTTGATGGCGGTCCGGAGTTTGTCCGTGAGGAACTCCTGGAGGTCTTCCTCGATTGGGTTGCGGTACGGCTCCACGAGGTAGTACTTCTTCTCGTTCTCGCGGTCGGAGTGGAAGATGACGACGAACGCGTACGGCTTGTTCACCCAGTAGCGCTCCACTTCCCGGAAGTGGCGCTTCTTGTCCATCGAGACGGCTTTCTCGAGGTCGTAGCGGTTCGCGAGCGTCGTCTCGCCGTCCACCGTCGAGAAGAACGCGTCCTCGTCGACGTCCTCGCGGACGTTCACGGTGCGTTCGTCCTCAAGGTCGAGCATCTCCTGGCCGGCCGTCTCCTTGACGGACAGCCACTGTTCGGTGTTCTCGGGGTCGAACCCGAGGTACTCCACGGGGTCGAACCGGACGATTTCACCGTCCTCGTCGCGCGGCCGCGTCCAGTTGTTCTCGCCGACGTAGTAGTACTCGCGCTTGAAGTGCTCCCACATCCACTCGTCTTTCACGACGGGCGTGGTCTCCGGGTCGGTGTACTCGTCGAAGAACTCGTGGAGCCTGGTCGCCCTGCTCGCCGCCTCGTCGACGACGACGTCTTTCGCCTCCGGCTTGAACCCGAGTTCGTCCGTCGGGTCGTAATCGACTTCGTCCCAGTCCGGCGCCGACGGCTCCGCGTCCACCTCATCGAATCCCGGATACGGTGGCCACGGCTCCTGGGGCGGTGGCTCCTCGCCCTCTGCGACAGGTTCACGCGCCGCGTCGGCGCGGTCTGCGAGGCGCTGCTGGCGGACTTGCTCCGCGGCGTCCTCCTCGCGGTACTCCTCGAGGTAGTCCACCCACGTGTAGTCGCCGACCGCCCAGCCCTCCGGCGGGACGACGCGTTCGACGGCTCCGGTCGTCTCCTCGCCGAAAATCGGGTCGCGGTCGGTCCCCGGCACGCGCTCGACGGCCGGTTCCGCGTCCTCGAACGAGACTCGTTGGCCGCCTGACTCCGCTCCTGGTTCAATCGCGTCCGCGCCCGCCTCGTCTTCCACTTGCACTCCGTCCGTGTCTGTCTCGTTCTCGACCGCGTCGCTGGTCGCTGTCTCGCTGTTTCCGCCCTCTCGCTCCGTCGGCTCACCTTCTCGCTCCGTCGGCTCACTGTCTTCGCGGTCGCCGTCTGAAGAGTCGGTCTCGTCGCTGTCGTCTGCTTCTGCGTCCCGAATCGTCACGCCGTCTGCTCCCGAGTCGTCCGCTCGTTGTGGGTCTGTCGCGTCCTCGTCCCGTGGGTCGTCGCTGGCGCCGTCGACGGGCCCCTCGTCCGTCCCGGCGTCGTCCCCTGGCATTGCATCGTAGTCGCCACCCTGTGGCAAAAACCCTTGCGACCAGTTACCACACTCGGTTGACACGAACGGCGTCCGGCGTAACCATTTTCTTACACGCCTTAACGAGTGCTTATTGCTTCGTTCGGCTGTTCTACGGGTCGAACAGGAGCATTCTACCTTTTGCCGTCATCGACCGAAACCACGGCGCGACTACTGGTACTCGTCGACGACCGTGACCTCGCCGCCCTCGACTCGGACGTCCACGAGCGACGTGACGTCGTGCGGCGAGTCGTCCATCTGGCTGTCGGAACCGACCTTCCGCACGACGACGACCACGTCCGCAATTTCGGCGCCGATGTCGTCGAGCGCGTCCGTGAGCGCTCGCATCGTCCCACCAGTAGAAAGCAGGTCGTCCAGCACGAGCACGCGGTCGCCCTCGGCGACGTCGTTGACGTACATCGCGCTCTCCGAGTACCCGGTCTCCTGGTGGATTTCGACCTCGCCTGGCAGGCCGTACTCGCGCTTGCGAACCACGGTCACCGGGAGGTCGGTCTGGAGGCTGACCGCCGTGGAGATGTGGATGCCCATCGCCTCCGGTGTCACAATCTTGTCGACGTCCGCGAGGTCGGCGACGCGCGTGATGCCGACGACCACCTCGCGCAACAGCGCCGGTTCCAGCATCGGCACGCCGTTGCTGATGGGGAGGACGACGTACTCGTAGCCGCCGTCCTTCTCGATGACGGGCGCCTCGTCGAAGGACTCGCGTAACCGCTCCATACGCCGCGTTCGGCGACCACTGCAAAAGGATGCGGGGTCTCCGCGGCACCGACTCCCCACCGTCAGCGGAACGCCGGCCGTCAGAACGTCACCGGGTCGAAGTCGAAGAACGCGGTCTCGTAGCCCTCGTGGCGGGAGACCTGCGGCGGCGTGTCGACGCCGACCGTTAGCTCGTCAAGCGGGTCGCCGGTCGGGACGACGGCGCCGTAATGGTAGCCGAGGTCGGCGTCCAATGTCGGCGTCAGCGCGCCGTCGAACACCGTCTCGCCGCCGGCACCGACTGCCGCGAACGCGGACGCCGACGGCAGCACGAACCGGTTGTAGGGCGTGCGCAGCGACAGCGCGAGGTACGTCTCGTCGTCGCCGGTCGCGAGCGACCCGGCCTGGTCGGCAACCACCGCGACGAGTTCCGCGCCGCCGGTCTGCGCGCTCCCACGCACGGGCATCGACAGGTCGTCGGCGGCAGGTACTCGCGATACCGAGACGGCGTCCATTCCCATGGGGTCGACTGCGCCCTCCGTGCCCTCGCGGTCGCTGGGGACGTCGCGGTAGGACAGCGACTCCAGTGCCGACCGGTCGTACGTCAACTGGAAGTCGAACGTCACCGGTTCCGTCGAGACGTCGCCGCGCTCGGAGCGCCGCGTCGACGGCGGCGCCACCCGCACGGACACGTCGTACGTCCCCTCCGGGCCGAGCGTGACGTTGTCACCGTTGTGGACGCCCATCTGCTGGGAGAGCATCTGCCAGGGCGCGAACGACTCGGTTTCGCCCTCCGGCCCGGTGTACTCGACCTGGGGGCTTGCAGCGGGCAACACGACCCCCAGTTCGGCGTCCCACACCGAGACCATCAGGTGGACGTCGTCGGCACCGCGCACTTTCACGCGGTCGACCGCGGTGTCCCGGACGAGCCAGAACCGGTGCGGGAACGTGTACGACAGCGCACACCGGTACCGGCCACTGGCCTGTGTGCCGACCATCTGCATGCCCTCGACGTGCGAGGGGAAGTAGACCGCGTCCGGCCGGTCGTCAGGGAGCGGCGGCTCTCGGCGGACCGACTTGGTTTCGAGGAAGCCGAGACAGCCCGTGGCGCCCGTGATTCCCACGGTGCCGGCGGCCGCGAGGAAGTCACGGCGCCGGAGTCGACGGCGACCGGTCACGCGCCCTCACCCCCTGGGGTGGGGAGCGCGCGGCGACTGCGCGGCGGCAGCAGGTAGTTGCCGCGGTGCGTGACCGAGAGGTACTGCT
>JBDGQF010000203.1:0-3609 GCA_042219255.1 Halobacterium sp.
ACGATTTCGCCCCGCGCGGAGCCGATTGCGCGGAACGTCGCGGCGTACAGCATCATCAGGCCGAGCAGCAACACGAACACGCCGAACAGCCGCATCGCCGCCGTGAACGACGGCTGGTCGACCGTCGCGGCGTTTATCCACGGGGCCAGCACCCAGACGCCGACGGCGATGAGCGCGCCGACGCCGACAGTTGTGGCGTACGCCAGTCCGAGGACGCGCGAGCGCCGCGCGGGGTCGTCCTCGTACGCGGGGAGGAACCGCTGGAGCGCGGGGACGCTGCCGAACGTGACGAGCCGTGAGAGCAACTGGGCGATGCGCCACGCGAGCGCGTACACGCCGTACGCGACGGGGCCGAGGCCGCGCGCGAGCACGAACTCCACGGCCGTCGTGAGCGCGCGCTGCGCGGAGACGCCGCCGGACGTGACGACAGCGCCGTGGGCAATCGTCAGCAGGGCGTCGCGTTCGTCCTCGGGGACCTCGTCCTGTCCGCTCGCCATCGGGTACACGTGCCGCGAGTCGGCTTCCGGCATTAAGTGGTTCGATGCCCGGAGGCGGCCGCGGGCCGACCCAGAACCCGAAAGCGTTTGGCGGGGCGTCCGTACGGTTCGACCGATGGAGTACGGCGTCGTCCTGAAGTGGTGGCTGTGCTACCAGGCCCTGCTGCTCGTCGGGTTGCCGTTCGCCGCGCGCCTGCTGCCGGACGCGCCCGACCGCGGGGCGTCGGTGGCGGTACCGATAGGAGTCGTCGCGTTGACCGTCCCGACGCTGTGGGTCGGCCAGTTCGCGTTCGGGACGTGGGTGGTCGTCGGCGTGGCCGTCGCGGTGCTGGCGGCGTCCGCGTACACAGCCCGCGGCGGTGTCGAGGTGCCGCGGCGCGCGCTCGCGGAAGTGGTCGCCGTGTTCACCGTCGCGTTCCTGTTCCTGATTGCGGTGCGCGCGGCCAGCCAGGGCGTCCACCCGTACGGCGGCGAGAAGTTCCTCGACTTCGGCCTCGTGCAGAGCCTGTTGCGCGCCGACCGCCTACCGCCCCAGGACTTCTGGTTCGCGGGCGAGCGCGTCGTCTACTACTACGGCGGCCACCTGATGACCGCGGTTCTCGCGCTGTTGACGGGGACGACCGGCCGGTTCGCGTACGACCCGGCGCTCGCGGGGTTCTACGCGATGGCCGTGACGGGCGCGTACGGGCTGGCGTCGACGGTCGCCGACCGGAGCCTCGGCGACGAGTACGCGCGCGTCCGCTGGCCGCTGGCCGCCGCCGCCGCGGGCGTCGTGTTCGTGCTGGCGGTGTTCGGTCTCGGCGCGCCCTGGTACTATCTCGCGGCGCCGGCCGCGTTCGCCGCGGCAGTGCTCGCGGGGTCGACGCGCGTCCGCGCCGGCGTGCTCGCGGCGTTCGTGTACGGGTTCGCCAGCAACCTCGTGACGCCCGTCCGCCTGCTCGCCGGCACGTACGGCGTCGTCCGGGACGCCGTCGTCGCCGCCGGCATCAAGTCCAATCGCGCGCCGGCGATTACGCCCGGCCAGTTCGACATGTGGCACGCGAGCCGCGTCGTCGAAGTCGGCATCAACGAGTTCCCGCTGTTCGCGTACCTGAACGGCGACCTGCACGCGCACATGATGAGCGTCGCCGTCCTGTTCGTCGCCGCGGCCGTCGGCCTGGCGTACCACCGGACGCCAGCGGTCGAGCGGCGCCGTCGCGCGGCACTCCTGTTCGGCGCGTTCCCCGTGGCGGCGGCGACGATTCTGACCGTGAACACGTGGAGTTTCCCCGCCGTGGCGGGCGTCGCGATGCTCGCCGTCGCGATGGCCGACCCGGCGCCGCGCACGCTCCTCCCGGAGCGGTACGCCGACCGCCTGGCGCGAGCTTCAGCGCCTGGCAGGGAAGTCCAGCGCGTCGTGCTGTCCGCCGTCGTCGCCGTGGCCGTCGCCGTCCTCGGCTTAGTGGTCGCGTGGCCGTTCGTCAGGAGCGTCCTGCTCGCCGGCGCGAGCAACCAGCACCCGGCGGCGTTCCCGGCGCCGACCCAGTTGGGCGCGTTCCTGCTCGTGCACGGCCTCTTCCTCGTGTCCTTCGGCGCGTACTTCGTGTCGCGGGTCGCCCGGGACAGCTCGGACTGGGCGGCCGCCGGACTCGCCGCTGTCGCGGCCGTCCTCGTCGCAGGAACAGTCGACCCAGTGATTGCGGGCGTACGCGTCGGCGTCGTCGCGGTGCTGCTCGCCGGCCCGCTCCTCGCGGGCGCGTGGGTGCTGCGGCGGCGCGGCACCGTCGGCTTCGAGGGCGTGCTCGTCGTCGCGGGCGCCGGCCTCGTCGTGCTCGTGGAGTACGTCTACCTCTCGGACGCCGCGTCCTACGAGAGCTTCAACACGATATTCAAGGTGTACGCGCAGGTCTGGGCGCTCTGGTCGGTGCCCGCGGGCGTCGCGCTCGCCGCGCTCGCGTCCCGCCGGCCGTCGTTCTCGCGCGCCCGCGAAGTCGGCGGCACCGCGCTCGTCGCCGCGTTGCTCGTGTCCGCGTCCGTCTACGGCGCGTTCGCCGTCACCGCGCACTTCGACAGCGCGGACGACGCGACCCTGGACGCCTACGAGTACGTCAAGGACGAGCGCCCCGGCGAGGCCGCCGCAATCGAGTGGCTGAACGCGAAGGCCGGCCAGCCACACATCGTCTCCGCGCCCGGCGACGACCTCTACTCGTGGGAGAACCCGGCGTCGAGTCTCACAGGGATTCCCACTGTTGCGGGGTGGTCGCACGCCGGCAACTACCACTCGCGGGAGGCGTACCGGACGCGCGTCAGCGACGTCGGCATCATCTACGAGACGACCGACCCGCTCTCGCGGTCGATACTCCTCCAGAAGCACGACGTCCAGTACGTCTGGGTCGGCCCAATCGAGCGCAGCGACTACGACGTCCAGGTGACGACTGACGAACCCGGCATCAGCGTCGCGTTCCAGAACGACCAGGTCACGGTGTACGCGGTGAACCAGTCGGCGCTCGTCCAACGAGACACCTGAGCTGCAGTGGCGCCGCGGAGAACTAGACTGCGAGGTCGCCGGCGCGCTTGTGGACGGTGACGTCGTCGGCGTCGACGGTCTCGACGTCCAGCCAGTGCGGGATGAAGTTCCGTTTCTCGTAGTCCTCGAGTTCGTCCTCGTCGCCCATGATGCACCACAACTGGACTTCGTCTGGGCCGTGCCAGTCGCCGTTCCGCGTCACCTGGAACAGAACTTTCTCCTCGCCGTCGTACTCGATGACGGCGTCACGGCGGACGCCGGGGTCGCCGTGAATGATGAGGCGCTTCATGCCTCGGGGTTTGGAGGGTGACGGATTAAACGCTTCGAAGCGGCGCCCCACGCGAGCGCACGCCCGGGTCGACCCCGGAACCTCCTGCCGCCGGATTCTTTGTGGCCGCACGGACGCCGTCGAGAGGTGGCATCTGGATGCCAGGTCTCGGCGGTGCGTTCGGTTCCGGTACCGGGCGGTCAGTGGTCGACGGCGACGGCGCGGACGGGCGCGCCGTCCGTCGATAGCGCCATCGGGTACGCGCGCAGTTCGAAGCGGTCGCCGGCCGCGCCGAGGCCGGTGAGGTTCTCCAGAATCAGGCAGTCCGCGCCCAGGAG
>JBDGQF010000295.1:0-3608 GCA_042219255.1 Halobacterium sp.
GTTAAGCGATTTGGAACTGTGCGGACCGTTCAGCCCGCGACGCCGGAACCCACCGACCGACCGACGCGCTCAGCCAGACTGGACAGCCGACGCGCTCACGACGGTCAAGCAACCGGCATGGGCGGGACTGAAAGGGGCGGCGCGGTCGCGTTCACCTGGTCGTCTCGCGCCGCAAGCACCGGAGCGAACGGAGTGAGCGAGGAGCGCAGCAAGCGAGCGACCGCGAGCGCGCCGGGGCTTTCGAGAAGTCATTGGCAGCAACGAGGAACGACGAAAACCCAGAAACCGAGACTAGTCGCGGTCGGCGCGGTGTTCGCTGATGATGGAGTCGACCATGCTTTCTTTCTGTTCGCGTTCGCGTTCGGCTTTCCGTTGTTTCCAGTCCTGGATGACGGCTTCGACGTCCGGTTCGCTGGCGAGGGCGAGTTCGTCGACTTCGCGGATGGAGACGTCGTCCGCGGGGCCGACGGGAATCTCGTGCTCGAACAGCACCTGGTCGGCGGCGTCGGAGAGGCCGCCGGAGCGCAGGACGACGCGGGGGTCGAACTCGGCGAGGATTTCGGCGGTGGAGCGGCCGGCGCCGGAGGCGTCGCGGAGGTAGACGACATCGCCGGCGGCGATGCCGTAGTCGTCGTGGGCGTCCTCGATGGCGTCGACGGTGAACTGGTCGACGGGTTTGACGGCGACGAGGTCGCCGCCTTTGTCGACGTCGCCGAGGTTGGAGTGGTCGAGTTTCCAGAGGTCTTTGAGGCGTTCGAGTTTCGCTTCGAGTTCGTCGGCGCGCTCGCGTTCCTCGTCGAGTTCGGTTTCGAGGCGGTCGTTCTCCCACTGGAGTTTGGTGACTTCGCGGCGCTCGCGGGCCTCCTGGCGTTCTTCGCGGCGCGCCTCGGAGAGTTCGCGTTCGTACTCCTCGATTTCTTCGTCTTTCGCTTCGAGTTCGTCCTGGAGGTCGGCGACGTGCTCCTGGAGGCGTTCGACCTGGGCTTCGAGGTCGCGGATGCGTTTCTCTTCGTCGGTGAGTTCTCGGGGGTCGTGTTCGACGACGTCCTCCTCGGGTTCCTCGGACTCGGTGAGGTTGTCGACGACGGCGGCGAGCGGTTCGTCGTCGCCGACGACGCGCGCGACGACTTCGCCGCGGTCGAGTTCCCTCGGGGTCTCTTCGGTGGCGCGCTGAATCTGGTCGGCGTGGTCGTCGTGCGCGAACAGCGCGGCGGCCATGGCGTCGCGCTGGTGGTCGTCCTCGTAGCCTTCCTCGCGCGTCCGGTGCTGTTTCTCGTCGATGGGAATGTCCGACTCCGGTTCCCAGCCGGCGGCGTCGAAGCTCGCGCGAATCTTCTCGACAGTGTCCGGCATTGGGGTGACGTCGGCGGCGACGACGACGGGGCGGCCGCGCTCGATAATCCACTCGATGACGTCCGCGGTGTCGGCGGTGCGCGTGCTCATCACGTCGAGCACGCGGCCGTCGAGCGCGACGAGCGCGACCGCGGTGGTGGTGCCTGGGTCGACGCCGACGAACACGCAGTCGCGGCGGCGCGCCAGCGGCTTGAACTCGATGCCGTCGCGGCGCACGGGCTCGACTTCGACGCGCGTGTCGCCGGAGCGCCGGCTCTTCACGGGGATGTCCTCGGGGCGCGCCTGCACAGTGAACACGGCGTTGGCGTACCCGCCGTACTTCTCCGTGACGTCGCGCTCGTAGTCGAGGCCGGCGTCGTCGAGGTCGGACTCGACGTCGCGCGCGACGCGCTTGACGGAACCGTGGATGCGGCGCGTGAACCGGTCTTCGCTCCAGCCGCCACCGCCGCCCGTGGAGCGGCCGCGCGAGACCTTCACGGTGGTCTCGTCGGTGAACGCCGACACCTCGTAGCCGACGTTGCGGGCGGCGAGGCGCGCGGCGGCCTCGGCTTCCTCCATCGCGGGCTTGCCGTACGGGACGCCGTGGCGTTTCGCGACCCTGGAGAGGGGTTCGGGGCGCTCGTCGCCGGTGACCTGCACGAGCTTCGTCTCCTCGGGGAGGCCGCGGAGGAAGTGGACCAGTTGGTCTTTGTCCGCCGCGAGTTCGTACATGTTGTCGGTCGCCAGAATCGCTGGCTCCTCGTCGTCGACGCGGCGCAGGAGTTTGCGGCGGGTGACGACGTCGCGTTCCGCGACCTCGCCGTCGAAGACGACGAGCGCGTAGGAGGGCGCGTCCCCGCGCACGTCACCGCTCTGCACGTCGACGCCGAACACGCGGGCGTCGAGGGCGCTCGTGCGGGTACTCACGTTGTTCGACGTAGGTCGTCACGGCTAATAAGTGCACGGCGGGAGCGGGGTCTCCGGCGCGAGTGACAGTGTGCGAGAGACGGCTGGCATCGTGCGCTCCGCGTGAACAACAGGTAAGTACGAGCTAGACGAACACGGAAACGATACCAGGCGCCGGCGCGCCGCCGGCGCTTTCGACCAATGTCACTGGAGGACGTACTCGACGCCGCGCGGGAGCGCCGGAAGACGCTCGCCGTCCACGGCGCCAACCCCGGCGACCTGCCAGACCGCTTCGAGAGCCGGAACGTCGACGTCGTCGCGGGCGACGACCCGCCGGGCGGCGTCGACGACCCGTACGTCACCGTCGACGAGGACGGCGACTTCCAGGCCGCCGTCAGCCTCGCGGCGATTCGGTCGTACTTCGACCGGCAGTCGGCCGACGAGCGAGTGCCGTCGAGTGCGGAGCACGCGCTCCACGAACTCCTCGACGACTCCGTGTTCGCGTCGCTGTCCACGCGACAGCTGACCAAGACCGCCGTCGAGTTCGAAGACCGCGCGTACCGCACGGGCCGCGGCACGCTCCACGCCGGCTTCCAGACGTGGACGGCGTTCCGCGAGCAGGCCGACCGCTACGAGCGCATGGCGCGAGAGACCGACCTCGACGTCGAGGTCTACCTGGAACCGGGCGACGGCGGGCAGTCGGTCGCGGACGGCGTCACCGTCCACGAGACGACGCACCGGGACGTCGGCGAGTACTGGTTCGTCGTGTACGACGGCGGCGACACCGACCAGCAGTGCGCGCTCGTCGCCCAGCAGACCGGCAGCGACGCCTTCGAGGGCGTGTGGACGTACGACCCGTCGCTCGTGGAGACGGCGCTGTCGGCGGTCGACGACATCGCGAACCCGCAGTCCGCGTGAGAGTTGCGGGCGGCGCCGTGGAGAAAGACGGGACAGCGAACCGCGAGACGGGACGGCGGTCAGTCGGCGTCCGGGTAGGGGACGTCGTATTCGAGGCCGTCGTGGGCGACGAACACGTCGCCGTCGAAGTCGACGGCTTCGGCGTCCTCGCGGAGTTCGCGGGCGTCGCCGGCGTACCGCGAGGAGATGTGCGTGAGTGCGAGCGCGCGGGCGCCGGCGTCGGCGGCGACCTCGGCGGCCTCGCCGGCGGTGGAGTGTCCGGTTTCGGCGGCGCGGTCGGCGGCGTCGTCGGCGAACGTCGCGTCGTGAATCAGGAGGTCGGCGCCGTCGGCGGCCGCGACGACGGGGTCGTGGGGGCGCGTGTCGCCCGTGTAGACGAGTTTCCGGCCCGGGCGCGGGTCGCCGACGACTTGCTCGGGGCGGACGACAGTGCCGTCCTCGAGTTCGACGGC
>JBDGQF010000264.1:0-3600 GCA_042219255.1 Halobacterium sp.
GTCGGCGTGCTCGGGGCCGCCGTCGTCGCGGAGAGCGCGCTGCAGTGGTACGGCAGCCTCGTCTACGAGAAAGCCGCGCTGCGCACGCTCCACGACGTGCGCGTCAGCGTCTTCGACGCCGCCGCCGGCCTCCCGATGTCGTTCCACGACGACCGCGACGGCGGCGACGTCCTGAGCGTCGTCAACGACGACGTCGACAACCTCGGCGACCTGTTCGCCGGCGCGCGCGACGGCCTCCTCTACGGCGGCGGTCTCGTCAGCGCGTTCGCGTTCATGCTCCTGTTGAACTGGCAGTTGGCCGTCCTCCTGCTCGCCGTGCCCGCCGCGCTCGTCGCGACCGGCCGCGTGTACGCGCGCCTCCTCGAACCGCGCTACGACGCCGTCCGCGCGGGCGTCGGCAGCGTGAACACGCAAGTCCGGGACGCCGTCCGCGGCCTCAGCACCGTGAAAGCCTACACGGGCGAGGCGACCGAGCGCGCCCGCGTCGCCGACGCGTCCGCGGACTACCGGGACGCGAAGTGGTCGGTCCACCGCCTCCGCGTCGCGTACAACGGCTTGTCGTGGACGTTCGGCACGGTCGGCATCTGGGGGTTGTTCCTGCTCGGCGGCTACTGGATCGTCGCCGGGCCGCCGGCCGTCTTCACCGCCGACCTCACCGCCGGCAGCCTCCTCACGTTCCTCATCTACGCGGAGTCGTTCCTCGACCCGACGCGCCGCCTCGCGGTAAACGTCGTGGACAAGCTCGAGAGCGCGCAGGCGTCCGCGCGCCGCGTCGCCGACCTCCTCGAGCACGAGACCGAGGGCGGTGACGCCGCCGGCCTCGACGTGACCGACGGCGCCGTAGAGTACGAGGACGTGTCCTTCGCGTACGACGGCGCGGACGACGACGCGCTCTCGGACGTCTCGTTCGCCGTCGACGGCGGGTCGTTCGTCGGCGTCGTCGGCCCGACGGGCGCCGGGAAGTCCACGCTCGTGAAACTCCTGTTGCGGTTCTACGACCCGGACGCCGGCGTCGTACGAATCGACGGCCGGGACGTCGCCGACGCCAGTCCGGCGAGCGTCCGCGAGCACGTCGGTTACGTCAGCCAGGAGCCGTTCCTGTTCCCGGGAACGGTCGCCGAGAACGTCGCGTTCGGCGACGAAGACCCAGACCGCGACGCCGTCGTCGCCGCCGCGGAGGCCGCGGAAGCCCACGAGTTCGTCACCGACCTCCCGGACGGCTACGACACCGAGGTCGGCGAGCGCGGCGCCAGCCTCTCCGGCGGCCAGCGCCAGCGCGTCGCCATCGCCCGCGCGCTCTACCGCGACCCGGCGGTTCTCGTCCTCGACGAGGCGACCAGCCACGTCGACAACGAGACGGAGGCCGCTATCCAGCGCAGTCTCGCGTCGGTCGCCGGCGATCGCACCGTCTTCGCGATTGCGCACCGCCTGTCCACGGTCCGGGACGCCGACCAGATTCTCGTCGTCGAGGACGGCCGCATCGTCGAACGCGGCACGCACGACGCGCTCGTCGAGCGCGACGGCGCGTACGCCGACCTCTGGCGCGTCCAGACCGGCGCGTACGCCGCCGAAACCGGCTCTGACGGCGCGGCCGCGGTCGAGGCGGAGGTGTCCCGATGAGCGACCTCGCCGACCAGTCCGACAGCGACCACCCGCTGCTGGGGCTGCTCGCGCGGTACGGCCGCGAGGACGGCCACTACCTCGCGCTCGGCGTCGGCGCCGACGCCGTCAAGTCGTTCGTCGGGTTCGCGGACGTCTTCGTCGTCGGCCTCGCCATCGACGCGCTGTTCAACGACCAGCCGCTGGCACTCCCGCTCGTGCCGGACGCGTGGATTCCGAGCGACCCGCTCGCGATGGTGGTGTTCGTCGGCGCCGTCCTGTTCGCGGTGAACGCGTCCACGGTTGTCGGCGGCTCCCTCGCCGAGTACAGTTTCGGCGTGTTCGCCCAGCGGTTCCTCCACCGCGTCCGTGTCGCCGCGTTCGACGCCGCCCAGCACCGCAGCCTCGCCGCCGTCGACGGCCACCGCACCGGCGACGTCCTCAGCGCGCTCAACGACGACGTCAACCAACTGGAGACGTTCGTCACCGTGCTCGTCGGCGCCGCCGTCTGGATTGTCGTCACGCTCGCCGCCGCCGTCGTCTACATGGCCGTCCTGAACTGGCAGCTAGCGGTGTTCGTGCTGGCGTCCGCGCCCGTCGTCGCCGCGCTCAACTACTGGTTCGCCCAGCGTCTGGAGCCGCGCCAGCAGGCCGTGCGCGGCGAGCGCGGCGACCTGAACGCGCACGTCGAGACCAGCCTCGACGGCGTCGGCGTCCTGAAAGCGGCCACCGCCGAGGACTTCGAGCGCGACCGCGTCGCGGCCGCGTCGCTCGACCACTTCCGCGCGCGGTTCCGCGCGAAACGCCTCGCCGTCCGGCAGACGCCACTGAACCGCCTCGTCGCCGGCGCGTGGCTGCTCGGCACGCTCGCCGTCGGCGTCCACTGGATTCTCGTCGGCCCGCCGCCGGTGTTCTCGGGGACGCTCACCGCCGGCGAACTTGTGCCGTTCCTGTTCTACATGGAGCGCGTGACGCTCCCGCTGCGGAACCTCAGCGGCGTCATCGACGGGTTCGAGCGCGCCGACGCCGCCGCCCAGCGCATCGACGGCCTCACCAGCGGCACCCGACGCGACGGCGACACGACCAGTGAGTCCGGTCGTAGCGTCGAATCCGTCGAAAGCGTCGAGTCCGACCACACCGCCGAATCCGTGCCCAGCGTCGAGTCCGGTGACCGCGACGACTTCACAGTCCGAGCGGGGCGCGTGGCGTTCGACGACGTGACGTTCACGTATCCCGGCGAGGACACTCCCGCCGTCTCGGGCGTCGACTTCACCGCTGCGGGCGGCGAGACTGTCGGTCTCGTCGGGTCGACGGGCGCCGGGAAGTCCACGCTCGTGAAACTCCTGTTGCGGCTGTACGACCCGGACTCCGGGACAGTCTGCGTGGACGGCACCGACCTCCGGGACGTGCCCGCGAAGCGCCTGCGCGAGCACGTCGGCTACGTCAGCCAGGACGCGTTCCTGTTCAACGACACCGTCCGGCACAACATCGCGTACGGCGCGGGCGGCGACGTCAGCGACGAGCGCGTCCGCGCCGCGGCGAGCGAAGCCGGCGTCCACGAGGAGATTCTCGACCTCCCCGAGGGCTACGACACCGAGGTCGGCGACCGCGGCGTGAAACTCTCCGGCGGCCAAAGACAGCGCATCGCCATCGCGCGCGCCGTCGTCGGCGACCCCGAGATTCTCGTCCTCGACGAAGCGACCAGTCACGTCGACAGCGAGACAGAGCGCGTCCTCCAGCGCCGCCTCGCCGACCTCACGGAAGACCGCACCACGTTCGTCGTCGCGCACCGCCTGTCGACGGTGCGGGCGGCCGACCGCATCCTCGTGCTGGACGGCGGCGAACTCACCGAACAGGGCACGCACGACGCCCTGCTCGACCGCGGCGGCGCGTACGCGACGCTGTGGAACGTCCAGGTCGGTGACGTCGACGCCGCCGAGACCGCTGGCGACTGACCGCGGCCAAGCCCGCAGTTTATACGCGAAGCCGCGCAACCCCCAG
>JBDGQF010000468.1:0-2430 GCA_042219255.1 Halobacterium sp.
AGCCGGTGAAGGGATTTGAACCCTTGGCCTATTCCTTACGAAGGAATCGCTCTACCAGTCTGAGCTACACCGGCCCGCTTCGTCTTACTCGCGGGCCGTACCCTGCCTCGCTGACCTCGGCAGGACACCGGCGCGTGCACTCACCCGTAGCCGGATGATAGAAATAAGGGTGTCGAATTACCGGCGCGTCAGGCGCGCGTCGATGACGACGTTGAGTTCGTGGGGCGCGTACGACCGGACGGTGCGCGTCGTCTCGATAACGACCTCGTACTCCGGTTCTGCGGCGTCCCGGATTGCTTCCTCCCCTGGGCCGAAGCGGTCGTCTTCGTGCTGGATGTCGTAGTAGTGAATCACGCAGTCGTCGCCAGCCAAGGAGACGGCGGTGTCGAGGAACTCGTCGGCAGTGTGCGGGAGATTCATCACGACGCGGTCGGCCCAGTCATCGTAGTCGGTGGCCGTCTCACGCACGTCCCCCGCGATTGCGGTGACGCGGTCGGCAACAGCATTCCGCTCGGCGTTCTTCCGGAGGTACTCGATGGCCGTCTCGTTGATGTCCGTCGCGACGACCTCTGCGCCCTGTTTGGCCATCGGGACGGCGTACGGGCCGACGCCCGCGAACATGTCGAACGCGTGCTCGCCCTCGTTGACCTGTTCGACGACGCGGTGGCGTTCGGTCGCGAGGCGCGGCGAGAAGTACACCTCGGCGAGGTCGAGTTCGAACTCGCAGCCGTACTCCGTGTGCACCGTCTCCGTTCCATCACCGGCAACCACGTCCCAGTCGCGGACGCGCTCGGTGCCCTTGATTTTGGACGCGCGGTTGACGACTGTCTTCGCGCGCACGTCGGACTGCATCACGGCGTCGGCGATTTCGCGGGCGCGCTCTGGGCTGTCCTCGTCCAGGATGACGACGTCGCCGAGGCGCTCGTACGACGGCTCGAACCCCAGAACGTCCTCCGGCGTCGTCGGCGTCTCACGCTCAGGCGCGTCGAAGGTCACGACGTCTAGGTCGTCTGGTACGGCCTCCGGGTCGGAGACCGGAATGTAGAGGCTGCCGTCCTCGTGTGTGATTGCGTACTCGTCGACGAGGAGGTCGGCCGCCGCGAGGCGCTTCCGGGCCGCCTCGCCGTCTTCGACCGGCACGCGGACGCACGGGACTGGCATCGTCGGAGTTCCGGCCGGCGCGGCCTTACCCGTGTCGCTTCCCGGCGCAGTCGGGCCGCCGGCCGCCTCCGAGACACCGCCGTCTCGAAACCCATACGGCGCGCGGGTCGTTAGGCGGCATATGCTCACGTTCGTCGGGCTCGGCCTGTACGACGAGCGCTCGGTCACCGTCGCCGGCGCGGACGCCATCGCCGCCGCCGACCGCGCGTTCGCGGAGTTCTACACGAGTCGCCTCGTCGGCGCGGACGTCGACGACCTCGAAGCCTACCACGAGACCGAAATCGAGGTGCGCGACCGCGCCGGCGTCGAACAAGACCCGGAGCCGATTCTGGACGCCGCCGAGGCCGGCGACGCCGTCTTCCTCACCGCGGGCGATACGATGATTTCGACGACGCACGTCGACCTCCGCCTGCGTGCCGAGGAGCGCGGCGTCGACACGCGCGTGATTCACGCGCCCACCGCGGAGTCCGCGGCGTCGAGCCTCACGGGCCTCCAGAACTACCGGTTCGGAAAGGCCACCACGCTCCCCTTCGAATGGGCGCACGGCGCCGACGGCGTGCCGAGTTCCGTCCCGGAGACCATCGAGGCGAACCGCGGGCGCGGCCTGCACACGCTGTGCTACCTCGACATCAAGGTCGACCACCCGAGCATCGAGGGCGACGAGTACATGACCGCCAGCCACGCCGCAGGACTGCTCGCAGAACACTGGAATCCGGACGCGCTCGGCGTCGTCGTCGCGCGCGCCGGTGCGCCGGACGCCACGGTGCGCGCCGACCGCCTCTCCGCGCTCGCCGACGAGGACTTCGGCGACCCCCTGCACTTGCTCGTGGTGCCCGGCGACCTCCACCACGTCGAAGCCGACGCCCTGGACGGACTCGCCGACGCGCCCGCAGACGTCGTCGCCGAGTACCGCGACTGAATCCGTTGCGCTCCGGCGAGAGTCGCTGGCGGGCTACGCGAACATCGGGTCGTAGGTCTCCGGCAACTGCGACTGCATGTTCTCGAGTTCGTCCTCGCCGACGGCGTCCGCGAGCACGTCCGTGACGGCTTCCGCGTGCTCGATTGCGAGGTCGCGCGTGACGTTCTCGTGGTCGGCAATCTCCGCGACGAGTTCGTCGAAGTCGTAGTCGAGCGCGCGCGCCGGCTCGTCCGGCACGAGCCAGTCGGCGGCGTCTTCCGGCAGGTAGTCGGCGACGTCCTCGGCCTCGCCCTTCGAGAGGCGTTCACCGAGGACGTTCAGCGTCACCTCGCTGGCGCGGCGCGCGTGCG
>JBDGQF010000468.1:2530-3595 GCA_042219255.1 Halobacterium sp.
GTCGACGGACGGCGGTTCGGCGCGCCCGCGCTCGGTCTCCAGGAGCACTCGCTCGAACTGTCCCGGAAGCGGGTCGGCGAGGTCGGCGGCCTCGCCGTGCGAGATTGCCTCCGAGAGCGTCCGCAGGACGGCTTCCGCCGTGGCCTCCGCTTCCGGTGTCGATACGTCCGCTCGCTCGGCGACGATGTCGAGGAAGTCACTCATGGGTACCGTGGCGTTTCACACCCCACGCGAGAGTCGTCGGCCAGCACCCGCTTGAAGGAACTGGCCGACCGCCTGCCGCCCGAATCGGTGCGAGCGGCCGCCGACTCACTCCGCCCGGAAGAACGACTCGCAGGCGTCCGGTTCCTGTTCGAGAGCGCGAGCGCAGACGGGTTGGGTTTGGCGGCCGATTCCCGTTCAGGGCGGCGCGCCCTCCGAGGCGTCCAGCGTGCGCTTGAGGTCGATTACCGGACTGCCGTCCGCCATGTCCACGCCCTCGACGTCCAGGGTGCCCTCGTCCTCGTCGACGGTCAGGAGTTCGCACGCGGTGAGACAGACCGGGTTCGGGCGCGCCGGCGACCGCGTCGTGAACACGCCACGGTCGCCGTCGCGGACGCGCAGCACCGAGCGGTCTGCGCGGTCGGCCCACCACACGACGAGCACGGTGTCGCCCGGCGCGAACCCTTTCAGGCCGCTCCGGTACGGTTCGTCGACGTGGACAGTCCCGGACTGGTCGCCGATAAAGCCCTGTCGCGGCGCTTCGCCAGTCGTCTCGAACGGCGTGACGACGTGGCCGATTGGCTCACACTCCATGCGCGACCGGACGGCCGCGTCCCGGTTAGCAGTAGGGGCCGGGCGACGCAATGGATAGCTACGCGGCGGCAGCGAGCAGGGAGGCGGGGACTGCACCGGACTCGGTGCCGGCCTCCTCGAAGGACGCGTAGTTCAGGACGACGAACGCCACGAACAGGACGACGGCCAGCGCGGCGAACGCCAGCGAGAGCCTGCGCCGCGTGCCGTCCGACACGCCGAACCGGTCGCCCGCCCACTGGGTCGCGAACAGGCCCGCGAGGAACAGCGAGA
>JBDGQF010000401.1:0-3585 GCA_042219255.1 Halobacterium sp.
CCGTGCATCGCGTCGTAGACGACGGTGAGCCCGGAGAGGTCGGCGTCCACGAGGTCGAGGCAGTGGTCGGCGTGCGGCGTCACGAGGTCGACCTCGCGGACGTCGCCGGTCTGCTCGCCCTCGATTGGCTCGCGGAGGTTCGACTCGATGGCCTCCGTCACGGCGGGGAGCGCGGGCGCGCCGTCCCCGGGAATGAACTTCACGCCGTTGTACTCCGGCGGATTGTGGGAGGCCGTGATGACGAGCGCGCCGGCGAGGTCGCGCTCCACGATGGCGTGCGCGACCAGCGGCGTCGGGCAGTCCCGCTCCGGCAGCACGACGTCGAAGCCGTTCGTCGCGAGCACGTCCGCCGCGTCCCTCGCGAACCCCTCGGAGGTCTCGCGGGCGTCGTAGCCGACCGCGACCGTCTCGCCGCCGTGGCCCTGCTCGTCGAGGTAGTCGGCGGTCGCCTGCGCGACCGCGCGGAGTCGGTCGCTCGTGAACAGGTCGAGGGTCGCCCGCCAGCCGTCCGTGCCGAACGAGATGCCGTCCATACTCGCGTGCTCGCCGCGTCGCGTCAAAACAACTGCGGTCGCCGGGACTGCACGCCCCACGCACCGGAACAATCGGTCGCCAGCACTCCCCCCCTTTGCGCCCAGACCTATTAGCCACCGTACAAAAATCGAGTGCCGGTGATTCCGTCGCCGACCGCGCCGAATTTACCCCCTGGGCGCCTCTAGCCGACAATGACGTCCCCGCCCCTCGTCGTCGGCGTCACCGGCAGTCGCCGCGACGGCAGTTACACCCGGAAGACCGTCGAGCACGCGCTCGCGGCCGCCGAGCGCGCAGGCGCCGACACCGACCACGTCGACCTCGGCGCGGCCGACCTCCCACTGTACCACCCGGACAGAGACGCCGCGGACTGCGGTGACGCCGTCGACCTCATGGCGCGCGTCCGCGCCGCCGACGGCGTCGTCGTCGGGTCGCCGAACTACCACGGCAGTTACTCGTCGACGTTCCGGAACTTCCACGACTACTGCGGGTTCGACGAGTACGAGGACACCGTCGTCGGCCTCGTGGTGGTCGCCGGCGGCGGCACCATCGCGAGCACGCTCGACCACATGCGCGTGACGATGCGCGGCGTGCACGCCGACGTCGTCCCCGAGCAGGTCGGCGTCCTGAACGCCTACGAGAAGTTCGACGGCGACGAACTCGTGGACGACGACGTCGCCGAACGCGTCGAGTCCGTCGCGGAAGCCGTCGTCGAGGCGGCCGAACGCCGCCGCCTCGCGGACGGCGCGGTCGGCGCGAGCGCGGACGACTGAGGGGCGCCGGTTCAGCCGAGTTCGGCCCACGGGTCGGCCTGCGAGTCGACCAGGGCTTCCTTCTGGGCGCGCGTCAGCTGTTTTATCTCGTGTTCGCGGCGCATCGCGGCGGACTGGCTGTCGAAGACTTCGACGTACGCGAGTTCGACGGGGGTGCGGCCGCGCGTGTACTTCGCGCCGTCGCCGGCGTCGTGTTCGGCGACGCGGCGCTCGACGTCCGTGGTGTAGCCCGTGTAGTAGGTGTCGTCGCTGCACGCGAGGACGTACGCGTAGTGCACGCCCGGGGGGACGGCGCGGAGAAGGGACTGCGTTTCGGTCAGGCCCTGCGGGCGCGGTCTTTCGACACTTCGGCGATGCCGACGTTCGCCGCACAGTTCGGGCACGCGTGCAGCCGGCCGTTCTCGTCGGCGAACACGCGCGCGAAGTTCTCCGAGACGTGTGCGTCGCAGTGGTTACAGCGGGGCATTGGGTTGTCTGGCGCGGCGCGCCAGTGTGCGAGAGTACGCCACACACGAATAAAGCAGTTTTCCCAATTTCGAACAAAATTTCGCCGAACTCGAAGTTCCGTTCGCCGCGCGGGCCGGGCACCCATCCTTTCCGTTCGCTCACAACAGTATTCTTCCGCGTTCCCGCCTCAGCACCCCGTCACCGGCCGCTGAGGCCGAATATTATGGGAAGCCTTATAAGGAGGGCCGGAAAAAACCCGTTCGTATGGCAGACCTCATCGTCAAGGCCGCTGTGAAGGAAGAACTCGACGACAAGAACGTTGCCTCCGACTTCTACGAGGCACTCGACGAAGAAGTCTCGGAGCTCCTCGAAGACGCCGCCGCGCGCGCCGAATCCAACGGTCGCAAGACCGTCCAGCCGCGCGACCTGTAACTCGGCTTCGACACTCTCGTTTCTTTTATCGACGCAACGCCGCGTAGCGGCGCGTCTAGCTAGTACAGCGCAGGACTCCCTCATAGCGGCGCGTCCGACCAGGACGGCGCAAGACTACCGCGTAGCGCCGCCTACACCTCCGTCACGCGGACGCCGTCCTCGTTGCCGACGTAGACGGCGTCCGCGAGGCCGACGAACAGGCCGTGTTCGACGACGCCCGGGACGGTCGACAGCGACGCCGCGAGGTCGCTGGGGTCGGCCACGTCGCCGAAGTCGCAGTCCAGCACGAGGTTGCCTTTGTCCGTCACCACGGGGCCGTCCTTGCGCTCGGCGGCACGCAGCACCGGGTCGCCGCCCAGGGCCTCGATGGCGTCCGCAACGACCGTGCGCGCGTCCGGCAACACCTCCACCGGCACGGGATAGTCGAGGACGTCCACTTCCTTCGACGGGTCGGCGACGACGACGAACCGGTCGGCGCTGGCGTCCACGTACTTCTCGCGGGCGTGCGCCGCGCCGCCGCCCTTCACGAGGTCGGCGCCAGCGACCTGGTCGGCGCCGTCGATGGCGACGTCCACGGACGCCTCCTCCAGCGTCGTCAACGGAATCCCGGCCTCGATGGCTAGCTGGCGCGACTGGAACGACGTCGGCACGCCCTCGACGTCGACGTCGCGCTCGCCGATGGCGCGGACGGCGTGCGCTGCCGTGCTCCCCGTGCCGAGACCGACGACCGCGCCGTCCGCGACTTCGTCGGCCGCCGCCTCGCCGGCGCGCCGCTTCGCCGCGTCGCGTCCGCCCGTGTTCTTCATGCCCGGACTGTCGACTGCCACCGACCAAAAACCCTCGCCGTCTCCCACGCCGTCCTCCCGCGCCGCCCTCCCACGCCGCGACCTCGTCCCACGCCGTGAAACGCCAGTAATCGGCCCTTACAGCGCGGTAGCCTGCCATTAACTACATACTCGGGCGCCGAGTACCGCCTGTATGTCAACGGACGTTCGTGCGGACGACGGGCGCGAGACGCCGGGGGGCGCCACGCTCGTCCTCGCACCGGGGGTGTCGGCGCAGGGGGGACAGGTCTGCACGGACTACCTGGCGGACGCGGACGCGGCGCTCGTCGTCTCACTCCGGCGGCCGCCGGCGGCCTGGCTGGACTCGCGGGGGGACGTCCCGGCGACGTGGTTCGTGTCCACCGAGCAACACCCGGACAGCGTCCGCGGCGTCACCGACCCCGGCGACCTCACGGGCGTCGGCATCGCGGTCAGCGAGTTCCTCGACGGCCTCCCCGCGGACGCCACGCCCGCGGTGTGCGTGGACTCGCTGACGACGCTGCTCCAGTACAGCAGTCCAGAGCGCACGTACCGGTTCCTCCAGGTGCTGTGCGGGCGCGTGCTCGCCGCGGACGGCG
>JBDGQF010000255.1:0-3576 GCA_042219255.1 Halobacterium sp.
CATGGACGACCTCCACCCGCAGGCCGCGGACGCGCTCGAACAGCGCGAGAAACTCGGCCTGTCGCCGCTGCACTCGGTCGGCCTGCGGCGCCTGCGACTGCTGAACCGTGCGTTCAACTGGTGGCGGAACCGCGACCCGCCCGCGGTCGGCCGCGTCGCCGACCGCACCGTCCCGGGGCCGGAGGACAACGACGTCCCGGTACGCCTGTACCGGCCAGAGGGCGACGGGCCGTTTCCGACGGTGGTGTTCTTCCACGGCGGCGGCTTCGTCTTGGGCGGCCTGGCGAGCCACGACCTGTTCTGCCGCCACCTCGCCCGCGAGAGCGACTGCGTCGTGATGGCCGTCGACTACCGCCTCGCGCCCGAACACCCGTTCCCCGCCGCGGTCAGGGACGCGTACGCCGCCGTCGAGTGGGCGGCAGACAACCCGGACGCGCTCGCCGGCACCGGACAACTGGCCGTGGTCGGCGACTCCGCGGGCGGCAACCTCGCCGCGGTCTGCGCGCTGATTGCGACCGAGCGCGACGGCCCGGACGTCGACTACCAGTACCTGATTTATCCGGGCGTCGGCGTCGAGGACGGCCAGGCGTCCGTCGAGGAGCACGCCGGCAAAGTGCTCTCGCAGGGCGACCTGGAGTGGATGCGGGACTGCTACTACGGCAACTGGGTGCACGAACGCAACCCGTACGCCGACCCGACGAACGCCGCCGACGTCTCCGGCGTCGCGCCAGCGACCGTGCTCACGGCCGGCCACGACCCGCTCCGGGACGGCGGCCGGCGGTACGCCGACCAACTCGAAGCCGATGGCGTGCCGACGCGCCACGTCGAGTACGGCGACATGATTCACGGGTTCGCGACGATGCTCTCGATGCCGGAACTCGACCGCGCCCACGAGGCCGTCGCGGACGTCGCGTCCGACCTCCGCGCCGCGTTCGACGAGGACTGACAGACGGCCAGTACCGCCCCAGACTGGGCGTGCCGGGACCGACAAACCTTCACCCCCGCACGCGGTACTACACTCCCAATGAGCGATGACTACATCGAGGTCCGCGGGGCCGAGGAGAACAACCTCAACGACCTCGACGTGGAGATTCCACGGGAGTCCCTGAACGTGGTGACCGGGCTGTCCGGGTCGGGGAAGTCGTCGCTGGCCTTCCAGACGATTTACGCGGAGGGCCAGCGCCGGTACATCGAGAGCCTGTCGGCGTACGCGCGGAACTTCCTCGGGCAGATGGACAAGCCCAAGGTGGAGTCCGTCGAGGGCCTGTCGCCGGCCATCAGCATCGACCAGAAGAACGCGGCGAACAACCCGCGGTCGACGGTCGGCACCGTCACCGAACTCCACGACTACCTGCGGTTGCTGTACGCGCGCGTCGGCGTGCCGCACTGTCCGGAGTGCGGCCGCGAGGTCGGCGAGCAGTCCGCCCAGCAGATGGTGCGACGAATCCTCGAACTCCCCGAGGGCACGAAGGCGAAGATTGCGGCGCCGGTCGTCCGCGACCAGAAGGGCGCGTTCGAAGACCTCTTCGAGGAACTCGTCGCGGAGGGGTACTCGCGCGTCGAGGTGGACGGCGAACCCTACGACCTCGCGTACGACGACCCGGCCCTCGACGAGAACTACGACCACACCATCGACGTCGTCGTCGACCGCGTCGCCGTCAGCGAGGACGTGCGCTCGCGCATCAACGACAGCGTCGAGACCGCGCTCGACGAAGCCGACGGCGTCCTGAAGGTCATCGTCCCGGACGCCGACGACGACCTGGAACTCGGCGGCGCGACCGCCCGGACGACTGGTGACCTCGCGGACGAGGACGGCGACGACCGGTTCGTCGTGGAGTTCAGCGAAGACCTCGCGTGCACGCACTGCGGCATCGACATCAGCGAAATCGAGACGCGTAGCTTCTCGTTCAACAGCCCGCACGGCGCGTGTCCGGAGTGCGAGGGCATCGGGAACACGAAGGAGGTCAGCGAAGACCTCGTCGTCCAGGACACCAGCAAGCCCCTCAAGCACGTCTTCGAGGCGTGGAGCTACAACCGGTCGTACTACCAGACGCGACTGGACGCCGTCGCCGCGCACTTCGACGTCAGCCTCGACACGCCGTTCGAGGAACTGGACGAGGACGTCCAGCAGGCGTTCCTCTACGGCACCAGCGAGGACGTCGTGTTCAAGCGGAACACGAAGAACGGCGTCCGCCGCAAGGAGAAACCCTTCGAGGGCGTCATCCCGAACCTCGAACGCCGCTACGTCGAGACGGACTCGGACAGCACGCGCGACCACATCGAGGAGTACATGTCCGTCACGACGTGCCCCGCCTGCGACGGCACGCGCCTCAAGCCAGAGTCGCGCGCCGTGCTCGTCGACGGCACGCCCATCACGGAAGTCAACCGCATGAGCATCGGCGACGCGCTCGCCCACTTCGAGGGCATGGAGGAGCGCTTCGACGAGCGCGACCGCAAAATCGCCGAGGAGATTCTCAAGGAGATTCGCGCGCGCCTCGGGTTCATGACCGAGGTCGGCCTCGACTACCTCACGCTCGACCGCGAGGCCTCCACGCTCTCCGGCGGCGAGTCCCAGCGCATCCGCCTCGCCACCCAGATTGGCAGCGGCCTCGTCGGCGTCCTCTACGTCCTCGACGAACCCTCCATCGGCCTCCACCAGCGCGACAACGACCGCCTCCTGAACACGCTGGAGGAGCTCCGCGACCTCGGGAACACGCTCGTCGTCGTCGAACACGACGAGGAGACGATGCGGCGCGCCGACAACGTCGTCGACATGGGCCCCGGCCCCGGCCGCCACGGCGGCGACGTCGTCGTGAACGGCGACGTCGACGAACTCATGGCGTGCGAGGACTCCATCACGGGCGACTACCTCGCCGGCCGCCGCGAGATTCCCGTGCCCGACGAGCGCCGCGACTACGACGAGACGCTCACCGTGAAGGGCGCGCGCCAGCACAACCTCCGCGACCTCGACGTCGACGTCCCGGTCGGCGCGTTCACCGCCATCACGGGCGTCTCCGGCTCCGGGAAGTCCACGCTCATGCACGACATCCTCTACAAGGGGCTGGCGCGCGAGATGAACGACAACACGAGCGTCGACCCCGGCGACCACGACGCCATCGAGGGCGTCGACAACATCGAGAAAGTACGGCTCATCGACCAGTCACCCATCGGCCGCACGCCCCGCAGCAATCCGGCGACGTACACGGGCGTCTTCGACTACATCCGCGAGAAGTTCGCGGAGACCAAACTCGCCAAACAGCGCGGCTACAAGAAGGGCCGGTTCTCGTTCAACGTCAAGGGCGGCCGGTGTGAGGCCTGCGGCGGCCAGGGCACCCAGAAAATCGAGATGAACTTCCTCTCGGACGTCCACGTCCCCTGCGAGGAGTGCGGCGGCGACCGCTACAACGACGAGACCCTCGACGTCACGTTCAAGGGCGCGACCATCGCGGACGTCCTCGACATGAGCGTCGAGGAAGCCTACGAGTTCTTCGAGGCGGACTCTCGGCTCGGCCGCCGCCTCAAACTCCTCATGGACGTCGGCCTCGACTACATGAAACTCGGCCAGCCCTCGACCAC
>JBDGQF010000162.1:0-3574 GCA_042219255.1 Halobacterium sp.
CGCTCCGTGCCGACTGCGCAACATTCTTGGTTCGCGTTCTCGTGGGTTCGCGAAAATGAGTGGCGGGAACGACGCCGACCAGTCGCTCTCCGCGGCGGCGTACGGTCGCCTCCGGCGGGCCACGGAGACCCACCGCGAGGAGCTCGTTGTCCGCCTCGCGGGCGAAGTCGGCCTGCGTCCCGCCGAGATTGCGCGCGTCCGGCCGCGGGACGTCACGACCCACGACGACGGCCGCGTCGACCACTACTTCCTCCAGGTGCCGGACGGGGACGGCGACACCGACCGCGTGGCGTACCTGCCCGCGGACGTCGAACACGACTTGCGACAGTACGCGCGCACCGCGGGCGTCGACGACGACGAGCGACTCGTCGCGGTGACGCCGCGCCGCGTCCAGATGCTCGTCGCCGACGTCGGCGAGCGCGCCGCCGACCGCACGGGCGACGAGCGACTGCGCGAGGTGTCCTCGCGGACGCTCCGCCGGTACTTCGCGCGCCACCTGTTGCGCGAAGAGGGCGTCGACGCGCGCGCCGTGAAGACCGTCGGCGGATGGGAGCGCCTGTCCAGTCTCGACCCGTTCGTCGACGACGCCGACCGGAGCGAGGTCGCGGCCGCGTTCGCAGACACGTCGCTCGCGCCGGCCGACCCCGCGCCCACCCCAGCAGGTGAGGCGAGCGGCCGCGTGGACGCCGCGCTCGACCGCGTCCGCGCGCTCGGCGACGCGCTCGCCGGCGCGTCCACCCGCGAGGAAATCGAACGCCGGGTCTGCGAGACGCTCGCGGCCGGCGACGCCTACGAGGCCGCGTGGGTCGCGCGCGAGGACGGCGACTCAATCGACGTGACGGCGGTCGCCGGCGTGCCCGAGGACGCGTTCGACCAGCGCGCGGGCGCCGTCGTCGGCGCCGCCGTCCGCTCCGGCGAAGTGCGCGCGACCGACGACGTGTACGCGGACGCCGCGTTCGCGGACTGGCGGCCCGTCGCCGACAGCGCGGGCTTCCGGGCGGCCGCCGCCGTCCCCATCGACGACGGCGAGACGACGTACGGCGCGTTCGGCGTCGGCGTCGACGCGGACGCGCTCGCCGACCGGGAGCGCCGACTGCTCGCGGACGCCGGCCGGCGCGCCGGCCGCGCGGTCACAATCGCCCAGCAGCGCCGCCTCATGCTCGCGGACACCGTCCTCGAAGTCGCCTTCGAGACGACCGGCGGCGCGTCCCTGTTCGCCGCCGCGGCCGCCGAACACGGCTGCGAGTTCGAACTGGACGGCCTCGTGCCGGGCGAAGCCGACTCTCTCATCTACTTCGTGCGGCTCTCCGGCGCGCCACCGGAGGCGGTGCTGTCGTGGGCGGCCGACCACGACGGCGTCGCCGACGGCCGCCTCGTCCAGGACTACGGCGACGGCGCGCTCCTCGAACTCGTCGTCACCGGCGCGGACGTCGCGAAAGCCGTCACGGAGTACGGCGCGTCCGTCCGCGAGATGGCGGCGACGCCGGCCGGACAGCGCGTCGTCGGCGACGTCTCGACGAACGCGGACGTCCGCGCGCTCCTCGACAGACTCGCCGCGGACTTCCCCGCCGTGGAACTCGTCTCGAAGCGCGAGCGCAGTCAGAACGCGGAGACGCCGGCCGGGTTCCGCGCGTCACTCCACGAGTCGCTGACGGACAAACAGGCGGCCGTGCTGCGCGCGGCGTTCCACGCTGGGTACTTCGAGTGGCCGCGCGGCACCACCGCGGAGGAACTCGCGGACGCCATCGGCATCACGTCGCCGACGCTGCACAACCACCTGCGGCGCGCCCAGCAGAAACTCCTCTCAGCGTTCTTCGAGGACGAGGACGCCGGCCTCGGCGGAACCGAGTGGCCGGGGGACTGACCGGCCCGCGCCGCGGTTAAGTAATTAGTGTCGGCGCGCGGCCGCCGGCAGTCAGCGGCAATTTTCCGTACGACCGGTATCGGGCGGCCGGCGCGCCCACTCCACTGAAGTCCCGGAAGGCGGCGGCTCCGGCCGGGACTCGCTGTTCGCACTCGTTCGTGCGGGTGGTTGGCATAATTAGCGCCGATACTTAACACGGAAGTGAAGTACGGTAGTGATGGAACATGCCAGACCAGGAATCCGAGGCGGAACTGGAGGCCCGACTGCCGGAGGGCGAGGAGTTCGAGCCGCCGGCGTCGTTCGTCGAGCAGGCCAACGTCACCGACCCAGCCATCTACGACGAGTTCGAACAGAACTGGCCGGAGTGCTGGGAGCGCGCCGCAGACCTGCTCGACTGGAGCGAGGACTACGACACGGTGCTCGACGACAGCGAGCCACCGTTCTACGAGTGGTTCACGGGCGGGGAACTCAACGCCTCGTACAACTGCCTCGACAGGCACGTCGAGGACGGCCGCGGCGACGAAGCCGCAATCGAGTGGGTGGGCGAACCCACCGACGAGACGCGCACGTACACGTACGAGGAACTCCAGCGCGAAGTAAACGAGTTCGCGGCCGCGCTCCGCGACCTCGGCGTACAGGAGGACGACGTCGTCACCCTGTACATGCCGATGATTCCGGAGCTACCGGTCGCGATGCTGGCATGTGCCCGCATCGGCGCGCCCCACAGCGTCGTGTTCGCGGGGTTCTCCGCGGACGCCCTCGCCACGCGGATGAACTCCGCCGACTCGGAGTACCTCGTGACCTGCGACGGCTACTACCGCCGCGGCGACCCCCTCGACCACCTCGAGAAGGCCAACGAGGGTCTGGGCGGCGTCGAGCAAGACGTCAGCGACGTGGTTGTGGTCGACCGCCTCGGCGAGGACGGCTTCGGCCACGACCTCGCGGACAACCAGCACGACTACGACGACTTGGTCGCAGACCACGAGGGCGAGACGGTCGACCCGGTGCCGCGCGACGCCGAGGACATGCTGTTCCTGATGTACACGTCCGGCACGACGGGGAAGCCGAAGGGCGTCAAGCACACGACGGGCGGCTACCTCTCGTACGCGGCGTGGACGAGCCACGCCGTCCTCGACGTCAAGCCCGAGGACACGTACTGGTGTTCGGCCGACATCGGCTGGATTACCGGTCACTCCTACATCGTGTACGGCCCGCTCGCGCTGGGAACGACGACGATGATGTACGAGGGGACGCCGGACTACCCGGAGAAAGACCGCCTCTGGGAAATCGTCGAAGACTACGACGTCACCCAGTTGTACACCGCGCCGACCGCCATCCGCGCGTTCATGAAGTGGGGCGCACAGTACCCAGACCGCCACGACCTCTCCAGTCTCCGCCTGCTCGGTACGGTGGGCGAGCCAATCAATCCGCGCGCGTGGAAGTGGTACTACACGCACATCGGCGACGAGGAGTGCCCCGTCGTCGACACGTGGTGGCAGACGGAGACCGGCGGCATGATGGTCACGACCCTGCCTGCCATCAACGACATGAAGCCCGGTTCCGCCGGGCCGCCGCTCCCGGGCATCGACGCGCGCGTCGTCGACACGCAGGGTGAAGACGTCGAACCCGGGAAGGCCGGCTACCTGACGGTGAACAACCCCTGGCCGGGCATGCTCAGGACGCTCTACAAGAACGACGAGCGCTACATCG
>JBDGQF010000411.1:0-3549 GCA_042219255.1 Halobacterium sp.
CCACGACGGTCGCCGGCCTCGCGAACACGTGGGGCTACGGCGCGATGACGAACACCATCAACGACTACCGGAACTTCGACCTCAACATCATCATCGGGCAGAACCCCGCCGAAGCCCACCCGATTGCGATGCAGCACATCCTCGAAGGGCAGGCGCGCGGCGGGGAAATCGTCTCCATCGACCCCCGGTACACGAAGACGTCGGCGCACGCCGACCACTTCTACCGGCTGCGGCCGGGGACGGACGTCGCCCTGATGATGGGCGTCATCCGGTACCTCCGCGAGCAGGGCGAACTCGACGACGACATGCTCGAGGAGCGCGTGCAGGGCTGGCCGGACGTCGACGACGACCTCGACCAGTACGACCTCGAGACGGTCGCCGAAATCACGTGGATTGACGAAGAACAAATCCAGGAAATCGGCGACCTCATCATCGAGAACAAGCCCAACGTCCAAATCGAGTGGGCGATGGGCGGGACCCAGCACAACAACGGCACGCAGAACATCCGGTCGTACGCCCTGACGAGTCTCGCGTCCGGGAGCGCCGCCCAGTCCGGCGGCGGCCTCCAGGTGATGCGCGGGCACGCGAACGTCCAGGGCGCGACCGACCTCGCGGTGGCGAGCCACATCCTCCCGGGGTACTACGCGAACTCCAGCCCAGGGTCGTGGCGGTACTGGTCGGACGTCTGGAACACCAGCCCGTTCACGTCCGGGTCGACGTCGTTCCAGGAGATGTACGACCGGTTCGAGCTGATGCCCGAAGACCTGTACACGCGGCAGTCGAGTGATGAACTCGACGAGACGTTCCCGAACGACCGGTCGATGATGTTCCAGAACGGGCTGACGGTGGCGCGGTGGTTCGAGGCGGCGCTCGGCCAGCAAGACCGCCTCCTCGACACGCCCATCTACCAGCCCGACCCCGTGAAGGCCGCGTTCTTCTGGGGGCATTCCTCGAACTCCATCTCGGAGATGCCGCGCATGCGGCAGGCGATGGAGGAACTCGACCTCCTGGTGGTCGTCGACCTGTTCCCGTCGCTCGCGTCGGTGCTGCCCGACCGCGACGACGGCGTCATCCTGCTGCCCGCGGCCAGCCAGTACGAGCACTGGCGGTCGCTGACGAACTCCCACCGCGCCGTGCAGTGGAGCGAACCGGTGCGGCCGCCGAGCCACGAAGCCAAGCCGGATCTGCAAATCATGCAGGAGCTGGCAGACCGCCTCGGGTTCGGCGAGCACTTCGACTGGGGGTCGGGCCCCGAAATTCACAACGGGAAGTCCACCTACGAGGAGGTGTTGCGGGAAATCAACCTGGGCGTCCGCATCATCGGCTACCAGATGAGTCCCGAGCGCCTCCAGCAACACCGCGAGTACGACTACGCGTTCTCCACGGAGGACACGAAGTGCCACGACTCCGACCTCCCCGTCAGCGGGGACTTCTGGAGTCTGCCGTGGCCGTGCTGGGGTGACGGCCACCCCGGCACGCCGATTCTGTGGCGCGACGACGTCGACCCGCGGGAGGGCGGACAGGACTTCCGCTCGCGGTGGGGTGTCCAGGCGCCCACGCCCGACGAGTGGGCGGACATGGACACGGACAAAGACTACCCGCTGCAGGCGACGTACGACCAGGGCGGCGAGGACGCGCTCAACATGCTGCGGGACACGTACGCGCCCGACTGGTACGACGGCGACATCGACGGCGTGCCACAGTACCCGGGGTTCGCGACGGTGCTCCCGCCAGACCCAGCGAAGCCCTCGGAGCTGTCGTTGCCGTTCGAGTACGCGCTCCGCGAAGACCGCTCGCCGTACGACACCGCCCAGGAGCTCAACCAGCGGCCGGAGTACAACTTCGACCTGGACTTCTGGGAGCAGTACGACCGCCGCCAGCCCGACCCGCCGACGGGGCGCGGCCGGGCGCGCGGCGTCGCGTGGAACTTCCTCGACACGGTACCCGTCCACCGGGAACCCATCGAGAGTCCGGAGCCGAGTCTGGTCGACGAGTGGCCCGCGAACGGCCAGCAGACGAACTTCTACCGTCTCGACCAGAACAACGCGGAAGTCCAGCGGCAGGCGATGCAGCGCATCCAAGACCACGAGAGCGACGGCACGCTCACCATCATGACGACCGGCCGGCAGGTCGAACACCAGGGCGGCGGTTCCGAGTCGCGCTCGAACATCTTCCTGGCCGACCTCCAGCCGCACATGTACGCCGAAATCAACCCCGCGCTCGCGGAAGAGCTCGGCGTGGACGGCGGCGACCTGGTCGTCGTGGAGACGACGAACCGCGGTTCGGTGCTCGTGAAAGCGAGAGTCACCGACCGGCCGAACGAGCAGGAGACGTTCCTGCCGTACCACTGGGGCGGCATCTTCCAGGGCGAGAGCCTCTACGACGAGTACCCAGACGGCCTCCAGCCGTTCGCCATCGGGGACAGCGCGAACTCCATCACGTCCCCGGGGTACGACGTCGAGACCCAGATGCAGGAGACGAAGGCCGCGATGGTCTGGATTCAGAAGGCGACCCAGGACATCGTGGACAGCCTGAACATGGACGTCGACCTGTCGTCGCTGTCGTTCCCCCAGGACGAGGACAAAATCGGCCGCCAGAAGGACTTCGACGTCCGGGACAACAAACCGGTCCAGTGACCAATGTCATCGAACCAACCACAACGTGAGGTGCTCAGCGACGGGGTGATGAGCGTCGGCGACGGCGCACGCATCTTCCCCGACGTCGAGGCCTGCATCGACTGCGGGGGCTGTGTCGTCGCGTGCAAGCGCACGTGGGACATCGGCCCGAAGGAACAGCGAATCAGCATCTCGACGATGTTCGAGGGGCAGGAGGCCGACGAGGGCTACAACGCGAGCAGTTCGCAGGCCCTCGACGACGGCGCGTTCCCCGGGGAGACTGCAATCCCCATGCAGTGTTATCACTGCGAGAACGCGCCCTGCGTGTCCGTCTGTCCGACCGACGCGCTCCAGAAGAACGACGACGGGTTCGTCAGCGTCAGCGACGACCTCTGCGTCGGCTGCCAGTACTGCCTGTCCGCGTGCCCGTTCGGCGCGCCCCAGTTCCCGGACGAGGACGAGGGCGGGAACGCCGTCGTCGGCACCGGCGGCATCATGGACAAGTGCACGATGTGCGAGGAGCGCCAGGACGTCGGCAAGGGGCCGGCGTGCGCCGAGGAGTGCGCGACCGACGCCATCCTCGTCGGCCAGCCCGGCCAGATTGCGGACGAACTCGACAAGCGCGGGCGCGACCCGTTCTTCAACGACGAAGCGATGGAGGTAGTGTTCGGCGAGGACGCGGAGGTGTTCAACTGATGAGTGGTCGCGGCGACGCACGCGGCATCTCGGAAGGGGTGGCCGTGCTGGTCAGCGCAGTCGTCGGTATCGTCGTCGCGGTCGCGTCCGTCTGGTACGTCAGCGGGCCGTTCGACCGCTCGTTCGAGACGCTGTACAGAATCAATCCGACCGAAGCGAGTCCGGCGGTCGGCACGGACTTCGTCGCGGGGAACACCGACCCGCTGCTGGACGCGCTCATCGTCGTCATTCACGCGGT
>JBDGQF010000348.1:0-1701 GCA_042219255.1 Halobacterium sp.
CCGAGTTCCAGCACCTCGTGCGGTTCACCGGCAGCGACGACGCCGAGCCGGTCCGCGAGGGCGCGCGCGCCGTCCTCGACGAGGCCCCAATCGTGACGGACATCACGATGGTGAAGGCGGGCATCACCGGTCGCGGGCACGACTGCGAGGTCCGGAAGGCAATCGGGAACGGCGCGGAACTCGCCGCGGAGACCGGGATGACCCGGACTGCGGCGTCCGTCCTCGAACTCGACCGGCAGGGCGTCTACGACGGCGCAATCGCGGTCGTGGGGAACGCGCCGACCGCGGCGCTCGCGCTCGCGGACTGCATCGAGGACGGCACGCGTCCCGCCGTCGTCGTCGCGACGCCCGTCGGCTTCGTGAAGGCGGCGGAGAGCCGCGAGCGACTGCGCGAGGTCGCAAGCGAGCACGGCGTCCCCGCGATTACGAACGTCGGACGGCGCGGCGGCAGCGGTCTCGCCGCGGGCCTGACGAACGAACTCGTGCACGTCGCCAGCGACGTCCGCGACGGCGACGAGACCCTGGGGGAACAGTGAGCGACGACTACGACCTCGACTCGGGGCCTGACCCGGCGGCGTTCGCGGCCCGCCAGCCCGAACCGGCCACCGGTGCCCCCGAGGAAGTCGTCCACGCGGTCGGCGTCGGCCCGGGGAACACGGAGTTCCTGACGCCGCGCGGCGAGCGCGCGATACGCGAGGCGGACGTCGTCGTGGGGTTCGAGACGGTCGTGGAGTTCGTCGCCGACCTGACCGACGCCGACCTGTTGACGTGTGGGTACCGCGACGAGGGCGAGACGCTGGCGGCGTTCGCCGACCGCGTGCAGGGCGGTGAGCGCGGCACGGCGGTGTTGATGGGCGACCCGAACCACTCCGGCTACCAGTTCCTCGGGAAGGTCGAGCAGGCGGTCGGCGCGCCCGTCCGCGTGGTTCCGGGCGTCTCGTCGCTGCAGGTGGCGGCGAGCAGGGCGCGCACGCCGATGGAGGACACCGAGTTCGTGACGCTGCACAAGAGCGGCGACCTGGCCGACGACCTGGCACGGCTCCGGAGCGAGGTCGGCGACCGGCACCTCCTGGTGTTGCCGCGGCCGTTCGACCTGATGCCGGGCGACGTCGCCGCCGACCTGCTGGACGCTGGCGCGGACGCGTCGCTGGACGCGCTCGTGCTCGAAAAACTGACCCACGACGAGGAGTCGATTACGCGCACGACGCTCGGCGACCTCGCCGGCCACGCGGGCGAGGACACGCCGTTCTCCGACCTGTCGGTGCTGGCGGTGCGGCGGGACTAGCGCCCGTCGCCGTCCGCGGCGAACGCCGTCGCGTTCGCGGTCAGCGAGTCCTCGAACGTGGCGGCGCCGTCGCGGTCGGCGAGCACGCGTTTCTCTGCGACCTGTGCTTCGACGGCGTCCGTGAGCCGCGGGTGCGCGCCGAGGACGTCGGCGTACGCGAGGCCGCCGCGGTCGAGTTCGAGGCGCTCGGGGATGTCGCGGTCGGTTGCGTCGCCGCCCGCGACGAAGAGGGGGACGGCGACCGCGTCGTCGGCGTCGAGGTTGTACCGGAGGCACTCGGCGGCCGGGTTCTGGACGAGGTAGGACGTGGCGACGTCGTCGTAGTCGCCGCGCTCGCGGAGGCGCGCGGCGTGGTACTCGGCGACCTGCCGGTAGTAGGGTTTGGAACTGGCGCCGAGCGCGACGAGGCCGAGCGC
>JBDGQF010000348.1:1801-3545 GCA_042219255.1 Halobacterium sp.
CGACCTGCCGGTAGTAGGGTTTGGAACTGGCGCCGAGCGCGACGAGGCCGAGCGCGGTCGGCTGGCCGGCGGCGGCCTCGGTGGCGCGGTCGCGGAGCGCGTCGGTGACGGCTCCGCTCCGGCAGACCGGCTCGCAGTAGTGGACGGTCGCGTCCAGACGCGCCAGCGCCGCCGGCACGTCCACGGTGGTCTCGCGGGCGTGCGCTGTCGTCATCGGCACGGCGAACACGCGGTCGGCGTCGACAGCCGCGAGCTGGTCGCGGAGGTCGCGGCGCGGTTCGTGGCCGTAGTGGCAGGCGTGGACGGCGTCCGCGACGCCGCGGTCACGGAGCCGCTGTGCGTGCGTGGCGAGCGTTTCGCGTGCGTGGGGCGTGTCCCGGCCGAGCAGGACGAGCGCGTCGCGTGTCATAGTGGTGTAAAGTTGGATTGAACTAATCCAACTCGGCTTGATTACGGTGTCTGGCGACACGACCAAATAGCTTGCGCTGGTCGCCGCCAACGAAGGCGCGGCTGAACAAGTCGACCGCTGAATTAAAGTCCGCTTGTGTTCTCTGCGTAGGCATGTCCACGACGCCCGAGACGCTGTTCGCGCTCGCCGCCGGTTCCACGCGCACGGCGGCCATCGACGGCATCAGCGCCGCCGGCGCCGACCCGGCGCTGATGGCGCACACGCCGAGCGCGGACGCCGAACTCCTCGCGTACGGGCGGCCCGTCCGCGCGCCCGTCGTCCCCGTCAGCCCCACTGGCTGCCCGACGCCCGCCGTCGTCACGCGCGCCGTCCGCGAACGCGTCGGCTTCGACGCAATCACCGTCGACGCCGGCCTCGCGGAACCCACCGGCGCGCCGACTGTCGACCTCGGCGCCCAGCAAGGGGGGGACGTCCGCGAGGCTGTCGCCGTGCCGGACGCGGGCGAACTCTTCGCGGACGCGCGCCGGTTCGGCGCCGACCTCCCAGCCGACCGACTCGTCCTCGCGGAGACGGTTCCCGGCGGCACCACCACCGCGATGGGCGTGCTCGCCGCGCTCGGCGAACGCCGCGCCGTCTCCTCCTCGCTCCCCGAGAACCCCCTCGAACTCAAACGCGACGTCGTCGCGGAGGGACTCGCCGAGAGCGGCATCGACGCCGGCGACCTCGCCGGCCAGCCCACCGAGGCCGTCCGCAAGATGGGCGACCCAGTGCTCGCGGCGGTCTCGGGGCTCGCGGTCGGCGCGCTCGAAGCCGACACCGACGTGACGCTCGCGGGCGGCACACAGCTCGCGACCGCCGGCGCGCTCGTCCGGCACGCCGGCCTCACCGACCCGCTCGAACTCGCGACGACGTCGTTCGTCGCCGAGGACGACACCGCCGGTATCCGCGACCTCGCGGCGGACGCAGACCTCGACCTCACCGTCACCGACCCCGGGTTCGGGCGCCGCGACGACCACCCGGCGATGGCCGCCTACCTCGCCGGCGAAGCCAAGGAGGGCGTCGGCATGGGCGGCGCGCTCTCGCTCGCCGCGGACGCCGACGTCGGCGTCGACGCCGTCCACGACGCCATCGAGACCGTGTACGAGCGCGTCACCGAGACCGCAGGGGTGTCGCCGTGAAGGGCGTCCTCCTCGGCGGCACCGCCTCCGGCGTCGGGAAGACCGTGGCGACGCTCGCGACGCTGCGCGCGCTCGACGAAGCCGGATACGACCCACAGCCGGCGAAAGCCGGCCCGGACTTCATCGACCCCAGCCACCACGAGCCGCTCGCCGGGAA
>JBDGQF010000370.1:0-3545 GCA_042219255.1 Halobacterium sp.
CGTCCTCGTCGTCATCGACTGACGCCCGAATTTTTATTGCGGGTGGTATCCCTGTCTGACACAATGGCGCGGACGGAGTGGTGTGACGGGGTGCAGGTCGGGCTCCGAGCACTGCGCTCGGACTGGAGTACGCTCGAAGGACTGCCACTCAACAGACTGGGATTCGAGTGTTTCGGCACGCATTCTGCCAGTGCTCGCAACGGTAGCAGGTCGATAGCCCCTTCTACAACCGGTGACACCGGGACGGTTATCTGGCCAACACGCCAACAGTCGGTAGCCACACGATTCAGTGTAGAAATGCAACAGTTCTATTCGCGTGCGCACACTACCGCGCTACCCCGTCCCTCCGCCTGCTGTCCGGAAGGGCGCCCCGGAGCGCGAGCGGCGGTCAGACCGCTCCGTCAGCATCGGGGACAGGCCACACTATGAACGTAGAGTTCAAGCCGCTCGTAGACCCGTCAGGAGTCCGCATCCGCGACCCCATCGAGAACGCACAGTTCGAACTCTACACCGACCGGGTCGTCGACCCCGTGGTCGACGACACCGAACAGTTCGTGTTCCCTGTCGACGGGGCAGTCGACGTCACGGCCCGTGCCGTCGAGATTCCCCGACTGGTCGAAGTGTATATACGGTCTGCAGACGGGACGCTGGTCGGCGAGTCTGCCAACCAACAGCACGCCGAGTACGCGGCCGAGTGGTACTCACTGAGCGTCGACGTCGGCCCGATGAAACTCGAGTTCGTCGTCGACGGCCGCGTCACCATTCGACGGTCGGAGAACTCCACGCACATCGAACTCGATGAGCCGGCGCCCATTTCGATTGGCGCGCGCTCGCTCCACGAGTCCCCGGCGGGCACGATAACTGTCACTGACGACGTCGAGGACGCGATGCGGGCCGTCTCACTCGCGAGTTCGGCGCTGAAGACTACCTCCTGCGAGCGGTCGTTCCCGACCCTCCGCGGCCACCCACCACTCATCGAGTACGGCGACGAGTTCAACGTCCCGGACGGCATCTCGAAACCCGAGACAGGCGTCACCATCGAGATTCCCCGGGACTACGGCGACCTCTACCGAGTGAGCTCGCTGGCGTACTACCTCGGCGCTGACGTCGTCCCCGCGGACGGCCGGACGCTCGTCGTCGGGGAAGACCGGTACGACCTCGACACCGACCGCGGGTTCGAAGCCGAAGTCCAGACGCTGCTGAAACACGTGTTCTTCCTGGACTGCGTGACCCGCACCGAGGGACTCTACCCTGTCACGCTCCACGAACGGGAGGCTGTCTCGTCGGAACTCACGTTCGACCCGGAGGAGCTCTACGACGAGACACTGGTCGAACAACTCCGCGCGTACCTCGACGTCCCGTACGAGGTCACGAGCCCGTACGTGCCGCGCTGGAAACTCACAGCGGACATCGCCGCCGAGCCAGCGCACGTCGAATCGGTTCCGTTCGTCGTGAACGAACTCGCAGCCGTGCGGATTCCGGGGTCGGACGAGGAGCCTGACGTCCACGAGGAACCCGAGGAACTGAAGTCGTTCTACCGGAGTGACTCTCTGGCGGCCCGGAGTTCCGCTGGCACGGAGTCGACGAGTTCGGGAGCAGACATCGTCAAGCCCGAGGAGACGGACGCCATTGAACACACGTGGATTGCTGACGGGTTCCCGCTTGGTGCGAGTAAGACGAACGTCGAGTCGTACCACCGGCGGCTCTCGCGCCCGGAGCGCGACCGCGAACACATCAGCATCGACATCGTGTGCAACGAACCGGAGATGAGCGAGGAGGACATCGTCAAGGAGTTCTACGGGACGCGCGACCTCTTCGAGTTCGAAATCTCCGTCCACTACGAACTCACCTGCGATGAGCTCGCGGACATCCTCCAGAAAGACTCGGACTTCCTGCACTACATCGGCCACGTCGACAACGACGGCTTCCAGTGTACGGACGGCATGTTCGACGCACGCACGCTCTCGACGGTCAACGTCGACGCGTTTCTACTGAACGCCTGCAAGTCCTACGAGCAGGGCGACGCACTCGTGAAACGCGGGAGCCTCGGCGGCATCGTCACGCTCGCAAACATCAGCAACGACCCCGCGGTGCGCGTCGGCCGCGCACTCGCCCGACTCCTGAACAACGGGTTCTCACTGCAGGCGGGGCTGTCCGTCGCGCGAAACGTGACGCTGTTCGGCAACCAGTACATCACCATCGGCGACGGGACGCTCCAACTCGTCCAGCACGAGACGGGGACGCCGTTGTCCGCTGAACTCGAACTACTCGACGACGAGTACGAACTCACGCTCCACGGCTACCCCACCTCACGCACGTCGATTGGGTCGTTGGTCACACCGAACGTCGCCGAGAACACGACGCGCTACCTCAATTCAGGGCTCGTCGACTCCTTCCGCGTGTCTACGAGGGAACTACGCGAGTTCTTCAATCGTGGCGTGGTTCCAGTTCTTGTTGACGGTGAACTGGTCTGGAGCGACGAACTACTCGAGGAACAGCTGGCTTAGGGGCCGGACACGGACGAAGAGTTGCTGGCGACGGCTGCGCCCGTCGTCGACAGGAACACCATGATGCTGAACAGCACGCCGATCATCCGGGGGTTGTTCTGCAGGAACTGCGTGAACTTGCTTTCTGTCATCGTCTACCTACACCATACGCCGGTGATATATTGAATCTATTTGAAAATACCTGAGATAAATAAACCACAAATTATCAGAATTGAAAATAGTGTGTTCTGCTTAGATAGTTCAATGGGCTCGTTTTCGGCATCGAGAGGCCGTCTAATGAATCTTTTCCCGAGAACAGCGGGACCTTTCCCGAGAACAGCGGGACTTTTGCCCGTCGGCGCGGTACGGACGGCCAATGAACGAGACGCGCGCCGCAGTGCTCGACGCGCTCGCGGACGGCCCAATCACGGGCCCGGAACTCGCCGACGAACTCGACATCTCCCGGACGGCGGTCTGGAAGCACGTGGAAGCGCTCCGCGAAGCCGGGTTCGACGTCGAGAGCGTCGCGGACGGCTACGAACTCGCGGGCGTCCCGGAGTACGGCGGCGCTGCCGTCGAGTTCGGCCTGGAGGCACCGTTCGAGGTGGAGTACCACGACGCGCTCCCGAGCACGAACGACCGCGCGCGGGAGTTGGCCGCCGAGGGCGCGTGCGACGTCGCCGTGCTTGCGGACAAACAGACTGGCGGGCGCGGGCGGCGCGGCCGCGAGTGGTCGTCGCCGTCCGGCGGCGTCTGGCTGAGTCTCGTCCTCTGTCCGGACCTCCCGCCGGCCCGCGTGCCGCTGTTGACGCTCGCCGCAGCGGTCGCGGTGACGGACGCGGCGCGCGAGGCAGGCGTGCACGCGGAAATCAAGTGGCCGAACGACGTCATCGTGCGCCAGGACGGCGACAATGTGCCCGAACGCGGCGGCGACAAACTCGCGGGCGTCCTCACTGAGATGGAGGGCGAGGCGAGTCGCGTGTCCTGGGTGGTCGTCGGAATGGGAATCAACGTGAACGTCGACCCGAGCGACCTCTCGGGCGACGCGACGAGCGTGCG
>JBDGQF010000425.1:0-3527 GCA_042219255.1 Halobacterium sp.
GTCTCCGCCCAGTCGGCCGTCCGGCGCTCGGTCTCCGCGACGGCGTCCGCGCCGCCGCGCGAGCGCATCGACTCGGCGCGCTCGGCCGCCGCACTCGCCTGTGCGGCCGCGAGGTCGTCGCGCAAGCGGTCGAGGTCGTCCCGGTGGGTCTCCGGGACGTGACTGTCGAACAGCGTAATCTCGTCCGTTGTCGTGTTGTGTTCGGCGGCGAGGAACACCGTGTCCTCGGGGATTTCGTGGCCGCGGTCGCGGAGTTCCGCCTGGACGGCCTCGTCGTTGCAGATGGTGGCGAGGACGCGCGCGTTCGGCCCGCCGGGGTTCCCGGCGCACGCGCCGCAGTCCAGACTCGAGTCGAACGGGTTGTTCGTCGTCTCGCTTGCGTGCCCAGTGAACACGACGAGGCGCGCGAACTCCTCCCAGCCAATCAGGTCGAAGGCGTTCTCGGCGTACGTCACCTGCTCCTCGAACGTCATTCCCTGCTGCAGGTCGCCGTAGTCGTGCGCGTCTGGGTCGTGGTCGACCGTCGGCGTGCAGAACGCCGGCGGCGACGGGACGCGGTCGTCGACGGCGTCCGTGGCACTGGCCACTGCCGACGGGAGCAGGGTGCGGACGGCCATCGCCGCGCCGTAGGCGCTCCCGCCGCCCTCGACGAACGTGAACGCCGCGGCGACGTTGTGCTTCAGGGACTTCAGGTGCTTGCGGGTCGCCGCCACGAGGTCGGTCCACCGGTCGTGGGTCGCCCGCTCGTCCCCGCGGTCGGCGTCCGGCCGCTCCGTGACGCGGTGCTCGGGGTCGACAATCGGCGGGCACGCGTCGCTCTCGACCGCCGAGTCGTACCCCTGGAAGCGCATCGGGACGCCGAAGAACCCGGCGTACCCGTGCGTCTCGTAGGGGCCGGCGGCCTCGACGTGCCGGCGAATGACCTCCGAGCGCGTGTCGATGCAGAACACGAGTTGCGCGGCCGGCCGCCCGCCGTCGCCGTCAGCCCCGGACTCGGTCACGGAGTCGTCGATGTCGTCCAGGAGGCTGTCGCGGTACGTCTGCTCCCACGCCGACAGCCAGCGTTCCGCCAGCGGCGGCTCCTCGCCCTCACCGGCTCCGACCGCCTCCTCGTCGCCGTCCGGGACGATGGGCGCGTCCAGCAGGTCGGCGAGCGTCAACCGCACCGCGAGGTAGTCCTCGAGCGTTAGTGGCGCCGCCTCGTGCCACTCGCCGCCCTCGGCCGCGCGCTGCTTCACGAACCCCGTCCAGCCCGGGAGCGCGGCGAAGTGGTGCTCGAACACGGACTCCCAGTCCTCGCGCGGACACTCGCTCAGCGCGGCCTCCAGCGCCCCGCGAGCGGTCTCCGGGAGGTCGGCCGGCCACTCACAGCCCGGAATCTCGTCGTCGTAGGGGGCGAGCGCACGCCACGCCGCGTAGAACCCCTGCTCGCGGTCCGGCATCGGCCACTCCGCCTGCCCCTGGTCGACGAACGCCGCCAGCCACTTCGACAGCACGCGGTCGACCGCCTCTGACGCCTGGTCGGCCTCGCTCGTCGCCTCGTTTCCGTCCGCCGCTGCTTCCATCTCGTCGAGCAGTGACTCGGGGTCGCCGGAGACGCCGTGCGCGTCGAGTTCCGCCCGGAGGACGTCCGGGTCGATGCGGCCGTCCTCCCACGCCTGCCGGAACACGTCCGGTTTCGGGTAGCCGCGGCCGCCGAACAGGCGTTCGCCCTCGGCGACGGCGTCCGCGAACGCCCGGTCTTCGAACCCCGAGAGGGGGTTGGCGGTGACGAACGAGTGCAGCGGCCAGACCGACCCGACGGACTCGGCCGCGCGCTCGATGCAGTCCTCGATTGTCTCGTGGTTACGCGTCATCGTAGTCCTCCTTGTTCGTGAGCAGCGTGTCCGGTGCCGGCTGTGCGGCGTTCAGGAGCGCGACGTAGAGCCGCTTGCTCCGGCGGTGCCAGTCGAACTCCGTCGCGACGTACGCCGCGACGAACAGCGCGGCGGCGACGACGTGCACGACGGTCAGTTCCGTCGGCGCCTCTGCGACTGACGCGCCCGCGATGGTCGTCGACACGGCGTTGAACGCCACCGCGTAGCCGCCGATGGCCGTCAGGACGACCAGCGGCGTGCTGACGAGTCTGACCGCTGGCGCGAGGGTCGCGCGCTGGAGGATGTCCCGGGAGGCGTGCATCGTCGTCAGGACGACGACGAACGCCAGGAACAGCCCGCTGTCCACTTTCGTGCCCTTGCCGGTGAGCGTCGCGAACAGTGCGCCGCCGCCGACGGCGGTCAGCAGGCTGACGAGGACGCTCGCGGCCGACAGCCGCTTGGAACCACCCTGATTAGGCGCGGTGTGCTCGACGGCGGCGCCGGAGGACAGGAACAGGTACGCCTTGTAGAAGCCGTGCAGGACGAGGTGCGTGATTGCGGCGGCGAAGAAGCCGAGGCCACACTGGAGTATCATGAACCCCATCTGGGCGACGGTGGACGCGCCGAGTTTCGACTTCACGTCCGTCTGCACGAGCAACAGCGCCTGCCCGAACAGCGCGCTGAACGCGCCGACGAGCACGACGCCGGACATGACCGCTGGCTCGTCGACGAGCAGCGGCGAGAACCGCGTGAGGAGGATGCCGCCGGCGTTCACGAAGCCCGCGTGCATCAGGGCGGACGCGGGCGTCGGCGCGGTCATCGAGGACAGCAGCCACGTGTGGAACGGGAACAGCGCGGACTGCAACATTGCGGCGAGGACGAGACACGCGATGGCGGCGAGCGCGAACGGCCCGGCGACTGTCTCGACTTGTCCGAGAATGCCGGTAATCGTCGCCGTGCCCGTCGCCCACGCGAGGACTGCGAGTCCTGCGACGAGCAGGCCCGCACTCGCGAGGAAGTAGCGCCTGGCGGTCTGTGCGGCGGCCCGCGCTTGCGTCCAGTCGCGGTCGTGGCCGATGAGGCCCGCCATCAGGAGCCCCATCGCCAGCCACGCCAGCGCGAACAGCGCGACGTGGTCGGCCGCGGTCATCGTCATGACGGCGAGCGTGAACCCGACCGTGCGGGCGTAGAACGCGTCCCGGTAGCGGTCGCCCGCCATGTAGCGGCGCGCGTAACTGTGGACGATGCCGCTGAAGAACGTGACCGCCACCCACACGACGGTCGTCAGGCCGTCCACGACGACGGCGTCCGCGAACGCCCACTCCTGGCCGCCTCGCACGACGAGCGTGAGGGTGCCGAGGCTGAGCGTGAACAGCACCCAGACGAAAACGGTCGCGGCCCGCGGCACCAGCGAGGGCGACGGCGCCGCGGTCTCGGAGAGCGGTACGGTCTCGTTCGAGTGTGGGTCTCCAGCCATTGTCGGTGTGTCTGCTCGACCAGCGACGCCGTCTCGCCGTCCGACACCGCCCCGCGTGTCGCTCCGACGACCTGGTCGACGTTGCACCAGTGTAGAACAGACTGGTTATTATATCCTTCTATAGTAACGAAGTGTTCGTAGCAAACCGTGTGAATGAACAACACGGTCAATTAGGTGGGTTGACACGAACTAGG
>JBDGQF010000007.1:0-3489 GCA_042219255.1 Halobacterium sp.
GTGGCTGTTTGGGAGTCCGACACGTACGCGTTCGTATGCCACCCTCGACCGCCCACACAGACGCCGATGCCGACGCCGATGCCGACGCCGATGCCGACGCGGACGCACCCGGCCGGTCTCGGCCCGCTACGCCCGAGGACGTCCGCGAGACGTACGCCGACCAGGCCGACGTCGCCGACCGGTTCCGCTGCCTGAACCGCCTGTTCACGGGCCGGTACCGCGCGCGACTGTTCGGCCGCGCCGACGGCCGCGTCCTCGACGTCGCGTGCGGCACCGGCCTCAACCTCGACTACCTCCCCGAGTCCGTCTCGTACGTCGGCGTCGACCTGAGTCCCGACATGCTCGCGAACGCGCGCGACCGCATCGGCGACGACCCGCGGGTCGAAGCCCTCCAGGAGATGGACGCGCGCTCGCTCGCGTTCGAGGACAACGCCTTCGACACCGTCGTCTCGTCGCTGTCCACGTGCACGTTCCCGGAACCGGTCGCGGCGCTCGACGAGATGGCGCGCGTCTGCAGGCCCGACGGCCGCGTCCTCCTGCTCGAACACGGCCGCAGTTCCGTCGGCCCAGTCGCGCGCTTCCAGGACTGGCGCGCCGACGCCCATTACCGGAAACACAACTGCCGGTGGAACCAGGAACCCGTGGCGCTCGTCGAGACCAGCGACCTCGACGTCCGCGACGCCTCGACGGCGTTCCTCGGCATCATCACCGCCATCGAAGCGGTGCCGAACTGACCGCGGTCAGGCCGTCGGTCCGTGCTGGACGCTCGAATCCTCGAGTCCCAGCGCCAGGCCGTCGTGGCCGACGCGCACAGTCCCGTCGAACGCAGCGGCTGCCGCACGCCGCGTCGCGTCCTCGTCGCGGTACGGTGGGAAGTGTGTCAGCACGAGCGCGTCGACGCCGGCGGCCGCTGCGACCTCGCCCGCCTGTGTAGGCGTGCTGTGCGTCTCCCGGAGCCCGGACTGGAGTTCCTCCGAGTACGCGGTCGTGTACCTGTCCCACACGAACCCGTCCTCGGGCGGGTCGCCGACCGGTGCGAGGTGGGCGTCGTGGACGAGCACGTCGGCGCCCGCAGCGAACTCAGCGAGGTCGTCCAGGGGCTGCGTGTCAGCGGAGAACACGACCGTCCCGTCCTCATGCTCGAACCGGTACGCGTACGTCTCGATGGAGTGCTCGACCTGCGCTGCCGTCACCGTCAGGCCGCCGCGCTCCAGTTCGAACCCGTCGTCGACCCGGACGCAGTCGATGTCCTCGATGCCCTCCGTCGAGTAGCCGACCTCCTCGCGGTACGCGATGTCCTCGTCGTACACCGAGTACAGGGCGTTGACCAGGTCTCCGGTGCCGTCCGGGCCGTACACCGTCAGTGAATCGCGTCCCGCCGTCCACCCAGCGATGGCGAAGTGCGGGAACGCGGCGTTGTGGTCGACGTGGTGGTGGGTGAACAGCAGTTCCGTGATGGCGGCCGGGTCGATGTCGTTCTCCATGAGCTTGTAGACGGCGCCCGGCCCACAGTCGACCATGTAGGTCGCGCCGTCGACGGTGACTGCGTACGCGTTCCCGGCGCGGTCGAGGTTCGGGACGGGGCTCCCCGTCCCGAGCAGCGTCACCTCCATGGTCACTGCTGCGCCCCGGCGTGCGTCTCGAGTTCGCCGACGAACTCCTCCGCGAGTTCGACGAGCGACGGGTCGTCGACGCTCCGCGGCCGGTCGATGTTGATGCGCTCGTTGACGAGCACTTCCGACGGCCGGTGGGACATCACGAGCACGCGGTTCGCCAGGTACGTCGCCTCGATAGCGTCGTGCGTGACGAACACGATGGTGCGCTCCTGGTCTTCGTAGATGTCCACGAGGTCGCTGCGGAGTTGCCGCGCGGTAATCTCGTCCACGCTGGAGAACGGCTCGTCCATCAGGATGACGTCGGGTTCGACGGCCATCGCGCGGGCGATGGACACGCGCTGCTGCATGCCGCCGGACAGCGACCGCGGGTACTCGTCGTCGAACGAGTCCAGTCCGACCAGCGAGAGGTACTCGTCGACGCGGTCGTCCCACTCCGACTCGGGGACGCCCTTGCCTTCGAGTGCAATCTCGATGTTCTGTCGGACGGTACGCCAGTCGAGCAGTCGCGGCTCCTGGAACACGAAACAGACGTCGGTCGCTTCGGTGTCCTCGCCGACCGTGACGTCGCCCGCGGTCGGTTGTTCCAGGCCCGCGATGATGTTCATCAGCGTCGACTTCCCGCAGCCCGAGGGGCCGAGGATGCAGACGAAGTCGTTCGCGTCGGTCGCGAAGTCGACGCCCTCCAGCACGCGCAGCGGCATCTCGTCGGCCTGCTGGTACTGCTTCTGGACGCCCGAGACCTCGATTTCAGTCATTCCCGTGGCCCCCCGTTGACGGTGCCGGCACCACGCCACGCGGTGACGCGACGTTCGATGTTCTTCAGCACGCCGAACTCGATGCTCATCATGACGAGCGTGAACGTCAGCGTCCACGCGAGCACGCCCGTTATGGAGTAGAGCTGGAACTGGTTGTTGATCATGTAGCCGATGCCGCTAGTCAGACCGAGCAGTTCGACGATGACGACAATCTTCCAGCTCATCGCGAGCCCGAAGCGCGCCGCCGCGAGCAGTTGCGGGAGCAGCGACGGGAGGATGATGTGCCGGACTTTCGCGGTCCGAGAGAGCTCGAAGGAGTCACCCATGCGGAGGAGGTTCTCGTCGACGGACTTCGCGCCCTGCCAGAAGTTGAACACGATCATCGGCGTCGCGAGGATGAACACGGAGACGAACGCGGCCATCTCGGAGAGCCCGAACCAGATGATGGCGATGACGGCGACTGCCAGCCCCGGGACGGAGATGCCGATGAGGATGGGGATGTCGAAGAAGTACTCGAAGCGCTCGTCGAACCCCATGGCGATGCCCAGCGGCACGCTGACGCCGTACGCGAGCAGGAACCCGACGGCGACCCGCCGGAGCGTGTCGAAGAGGTGCGAGAAGAACAGGCCGCTGCCGACAATCGCGGCCATCCGCTCGCCGACTGGCACCACGCCGGGGAGCAGCGACTGGAGGACGAGGCGCGACCCGACTTCCCACGCGACCAGGAACAGCAGGACGGAGGCCGCGTAGTAGCCGTAGCGGCGGTGCTGCTGGAAGAGGCTGGTGAGCCGCCCTCGCAGTGCGGGCCGCGAACTGGTCACGTTCTCCGCCACGCTACATCACCCACTCGAAGATGTCCTCGGTCGGCGGCGCGTCGATCATGCCGAGTTCATTCGCCTTCTCGACCATCCGCAGTTCCGACTCGACGAACGCGTCCTCGTTCCACTCCGTCGGGTAGATTTCGCCCATGCGTTTCTTCCCGAGGTCGACGGCCGCCTGGCTCTCGAAGCCGAACGTCTGCTTGTTCTCCTCGATGATGGTGTCGATGTTCTCGGAGAGGTGTTGTTGTGCGTCCAGCAGGGTCGCGGCGAGGTCGGCGGTCGTGTCCGTGTTGTCCT
>JBDGQF010000050.1:0-3484 GCA_042219255.1 Halobacterium sp.
GTCCGGGACGCCGCGTTCGCGCTCGGCGGCACGCGCACGGACGTCGCGCTCACCGTCGTGAAGCAGGCGCGGTACGGCATCGCGACGGCCGTGCTCGCGGGGTTCGGGCGCGCCATCAGTGAAGTCGGCTCCGTGCTCATCGTCGGCGGCAACATCGCGGGCGTGAACGGCGTCTCGAAGACGCGGACCATCACGACCGCCATCCAGTTGGAGGCACGCCAGGGCCGGTACGACACCGCGATGGTGCTCGGCGCGGTGCTCGTCGCGCTCGTGCTCGTCATCAACGCCGTCGTCGTCCGCATCGGCGACAGCAAGACGGCGGGAGGTGGGTTGCGGTGAGCCTCGACGCCGACGGCGTCACTCACACCTACGACGGCGGCGACAGCCAGGTGTTCCGGGACGTCTCGCTGCGTGTCGACCGCGGCGACGTGGTCGCGGTCATCGGGCCCTCGGGCGTCGGGAAGACGACGCTGCTGCGGTTGCTCGGCCTGTTCACCGAGCCAATGGACGGCGTCGTCCGCGTCGACGACGCGGACGCGTGGACGCTCGACGCCGACGACCGTCTCGCGCTCCGCCGGCGCATCGGCGTCGTCTTCCAGGAGGCCAGCCTGTTCGACGCGTCGGTCGCGCGCAACGTCGAGTACGGCCTGCGCGTCCGGCGGTCGTGGGAGGCGCGCGTCCGCGACGAACTCCGCAGTCTGGTCGGTGACCGCGAGTACCCCGAGGCCGTCCACGACGCCCTCGACCTCGTCGGACTCGCGGACTACGTCCAGACGGACGCGGACTCGCTGTCCGGCGGCGAAGCCCAGCGCGTCGCGTTCGCGCGAGCGCTCGCGTACGACCCGGACTACCTCCTGCTGGACGAACCGACGTCCGACCTCGACCCGCGGAACACCGCGGTCATCGAGGACGCGGTGACGGCGGCCGCCGACCGCGGCATCGGCGTCGTCGTCGCCACCCACGACATGCACCAGGCCGAACGTGTCGCCGACCGCGTCGCCGTCCTGCTCGACGACAGCGTCATCGAGGAGGGCCCGACGGAGCGCGTGTTCACCGAGCCACGCGACGGCCGTGCGAAGAAATTTATCGACGGCGAGTTAGTGTACTGACGACATGGCCGGACAGACGTCCACGCCCGAGGACGGGTTCGAACCGCACGTCGCCGTCGGCGACGTGACCGTGGACGCCCGGGACGTGGAGATGCTGCGCGCCATCGACGCCCACGGGTCGATGCAGGCCGCGGCGGACGCGCTCGGCCGGTCGTACCCCCACCTGCAGCGCCGCGTCGTCGAATTGGAGGACGCCGCCGGCGACCTCACCGAGCGCGTCCGAGGGGGGCCGCGGGGCGGCGGCACGGAACTCACCGACCGCGCCACGCGTCTCGTCCGGCAGTTCGAGCGCCTGCACGCGGAACTCGGCGGCGCCGCCGACGTCGCGGAGTCCGTGATTCCAGGCACCGTGACTGCGCGCGACGGCGAACTCGCGACCGTCGACACGCCCGCGGGCGACCTGACGGCGCGCGTCCCCGGCGACGACCTGGGCGTCGACGTCGACGTGCTGGTGCGGTCGGACGCCGTCGTCGTGATGACCAGCGACGTGGACGGCAAGGGCAAGCAGACCAGTCTCCGGAACCGCCTCGGCGGCACCGTCAGCAGCGTGGACGCCGGCGAGACAATCGCGCACGTCACCGTCTCCGTCGCCGACAGCGTGGACGTCGAAGCCGTCGTCACCGCGGAGAGCCGCGACCGCCTCGGCCTCGAAGCGGGCCGCGAGGTGGTGGTCGCGTTCAAGTCCACGGCCGCGCGCGGCGTCGAACCGTCGCTGTAGCGTCGCGGGCCTCCCGGCGCCGGCCCGGGACTACTCCGCGACCGCCCAGAACCGCACGCTCTGCGGGACGTTCCAGACGGCTTCGTCGCGGTCGCTTTCCGCCGGGTCGGTGTGCTCGACGTCGTAGCTCTGGTGTTCGTATACGCGACGGACGTCGAAGCCGGCGTCCACGAGCGCGTTGTGGAGGTCGGCGACCGGCCGGTCGAACACCACGAGGTCGGCGTCGTAGTCGTCACTGATGGTGATTTCGCGCGGCCCCGCGTCCAGGTAGTCGCCAGTGACGCGCCCCGTCTCGTCGTCGAGGCTCTCGTTCAGCGGGTGGGGGACGCTGACCACGAACACGCCGCCCTCGCGGAGGACGCGGTGGGCTTCCGCGAACGCGGCGTCGACGTCCGGCACCATCTGGAAGGCGGCCTCCGAGGACGCCAGGTCGAAGGCGTCGTCCGGGAGCGGGACGTTGGTCGCGTCGCCCTGCACGAACGCCGCGTCGACGCCGTAGAAGTCCCGGAGTTTGCGCGCGTGCTGTAACTGCCGGCCGGAGACGTCGACGCCGACGACCGGGTCGGCGCCGAGTTCGGCGGTGCCGACGCTGCCCTGGCCGCCGCCACAGCCGAGTTCCACGTACGCTTTCCCCTCGACGGTGTCGACCAGGCCGTCTGGGCGGCCACCGGGCGCGTCCTCGGCGAACGGCGACGGCGCGGGCGGCGCCTCACCGTCGGCCGTCTCCGCGTTCCAGATGGCCTGGAAGTCGTCGCTCCACTCGTCCCAGAGCCGCCGGTTCTCGCGTCGGTACGCTGTCACGACTCCCAGTCCCGGCGCTCCCGGTATCAGTTTTGTCCACGTCCGTCAGCGATTCGCACGCGAAAAGGCGACGCGGTGCGGTCGCTAGCAGCCCGTTACAGGCGCGAGAGGACCGCGCCAGCGACCTCGTCGGTGGTCGCGTCCCCGCCGAGGTCTGGCGTGCGCGGGCCGTCCGCGAGCACGTCCTCGACGGCGTCGCGGACGCGCTGGCCGTCCTCGTCGTACCCCAGGAACTCCAACAGCATCGCCGCGGACAGCACCGTCGCGGACGGGTTCGCGACGCCCTCGCCCGCGATGTCCGGCGCGGTGCCGTGCACCGGTTCGAACACGCCGCGCTCCGGGCCGACGTTCGCCGACGGCAGCAGGCCGAGGCCGCCGACGAGGCCCGCAGCGAGGTCGGAGAGCACGTCGCCCGCGAGGTTCGGGCAGACGACGACGTCGTACTCCTCGGGGTACAGCGGCAGGCGCGTCGCGAACGCGTCCATCAACTCCTCGTCCGTCCGGACGCCCTGCTCGCTGGCGACGGCCTGTACGGCTTCGCGGAACCGGCCGTCCGTCTCCCGCATCACGTTCGCCTTGTGGACGACGGTGAACCCGTCAGTCCCCTCCGGGCCGCGGCCGTCTTCGACGAACTCGCAGGCGAACTCCGCGAGGCGCCGGGACGCGCTCGTCGTGACGACGCGCGTCAGCGTCGACAGATCGTCGCTCAGTCGGTCCTCGTGGCCCGCGTACACGCCCTCCGTGTTCTCGCGGAGGAACACCACGTCCGTCTCCGGGCGGACCGCGTCCACGCCCGGGTATGAGCGCGCCGGCCGGATGTTCACGAACGAGTCCACGGCCGACCGCAGCGGCAGGA
>JBDGQF010000350.1:0-3481 GCA_042219255.1 Halobacterium sp.
TCGCGCTCGCCGTCGGCCTCGTGTTCGCGGCGCTCGGCCTCGCGCTCGCGGCGGCGCCGGGGCTCGCGCGGACGCTGCAACTCCCGGAGATACCGACGGTCGTCGTCGGCGGCTTCGCGCTCGCGCTCGGCCTGGCGACGTACTTCGCGCGCCGCGAGACCGACTTCCGGGACGCCAGCGACGACGAACACCGGAACGAACTCCTCGAAGGCCAGTTCGAACCGCCGCGGCCCGGCGCCGACGTGGACGCCCTCCTGCAGGAGGGCGGCCGGACGCGTCACGGCGGGTCGTCGGACGCGCAGTTCAACGAGCGCTTCCGGCAACTGGCCGTCCAGGTGCTCGTGGACGCCAGGGGGGTCTCCCGCGAGCAAGCCCACCAGCAACTCGACGACGGCACGTGGACGGAGAACACGACCGCTGCGTCGTTCTTCGCGCAGGACGTCGACCCGCCCGCGGAGGACGTCGTCGGCGCCGTCGTCGGGTTAGACTCGATGTACGAGCGCCAGGCGCACAACGTCATCGTGGAACTCCGGGAGATATCCGGCCTGAACGTGAGTGAGTCGTGATGCAGGTGCGCGAAACCCACCGGTGGCGTGGCGTGACGGCGCTGTCGCTGATTGCGCTCGCGGTCGGCGCGGCGGCGAAGGCGCCCGCGTCACTGCTCGTCGCCGTGTTCGGCGTGTCGTTCGCGGCGTACACGCGCCTGTTCAGTGCGCCGACCCCCGAGTTGTCCGTCGAGCGGTCGGTGAGCGACGACGACCCGGAGCCCGGCGACGAGGTCGAGGTGACGCTCACCGTCGTCAACGAGGGCGAGTTCCTGCCAGACCTCCGCGTCGTTGACGGCGTGCCGGCGACCCTGGAAGTCGTCGACGGGTCGCCGCGGCTCGCGACGTCGCTGCGCGCCGGCAAGCAGGCGTCGACGACGTACACCGTCGAGGCGACGCGCGGCGACCACACGTTCAGCGAAGTGCACGTCGTCGCGCGCGACGTCACGGGCGCGCACGAGACAGAGACGACGCTCGGCACGACCACTCAGATGCCGTCCGTGCCCGACCTCCCGTCCCTGGAGTCGTTCCCGCTGCGCAGCCAGACCGTCCAGCGCGTCGGCCGCGTCCCCACGGACTCCGGCGGCAGCGGCATCGAGTTCTACGCGACCCGCGAGTACCGCACCGGCGACCCGCTGTCCCGCGTCGACTGGAAGCGCCTCGCGCGCACCGGCGACCTCTCGACGGTGCAGTACCGCGAGGAGCGCGCCGCCAGCGTCGTGGTGGTCGTGGACACGCGCGCCGTCTCCCACGTCGGCGACGAGGACGGCGAGGACGCCGTCGAGTACAGCGTCGAGGCCGCGGGCGGCGTCGCGTCCGCGCTCCTGGACTCCGGCGATCAGGTCGGCGTCGCGTCGTTCGGCCCGCACTGGGCGTGGCTGGCGCCCGGCCTCGGCCGCGAACACCGCGCGCGCCTCCGGGAAGTGCTCGCCCGCGACCGCGGGTTCGCGCGGTACGCGCCCGACCGCCGGTTCCTCGGCAGCATCGTGTTCCGCCGCCTCCGCAAACACCTCCCGGGCGACGCCCAGGTGGTGTTCTGTTCGCCGCTCGTCGACGAGGACGCCGTCGAGTACGTCCACCGCATCGAGGCCAGCGGCCACCCCGTCACGGTCGTCTCGCCGGACGTCACCGGCTGGGAGACGTTCGGCCAGCAGGTCGTCACCGTCGAGCGCGCCGCGCGAATCCGCGCGCTCCGCAAGCGCGGCATCCGCGTCATCGACTGGGACGTCGACGAGAAACTCCCGGTCGCCGTCGCCACCGCCGAACGGGGGTGGTCGCAGTGACCGACTTCGAAGCGGAACCGCCCGGCGTCGCCGTCGCGCCGGCGGCCGTCGCGTCGCTGTTCGTGTTCGCCGGGAGTCTGGCGTCCACGACCGGCGTCGCGTTGAGCGCCGCGGGCGCCGCGCTCCTCGTGTACGGCACGCACTCGGGCACGCGCCGGTTCGTCACGCTCGGCGGCGGCGCGCTCTTCCTCGCCGTCGTGTTCAGCGGCACCGCCGGCCTCGACACGCGGTACGCGCTCGTCGCCGCGGCCGCCGCGCTCGTCGCGTACGACGCCGGCGAACACGCGGTCAGTCTCGGCCACGACGTCGGCCGCGACGGCCGGGTCGGCGCCGCGCTCCTCGTGCACGTCGCCATCACCACGTCGGTCGCGCTGCTCGTCGCCGCGTTCGCGTACGCCGTCTACGAGTTCGGCCCGGGCAGCCTCCCGGTCGGCGCGCTCGTCGCGCTCCTCGTCGCGGGCGTCCTGCTCGCGTACACGCTCCGAGAGTAACTGCCGGCGGCAGAATCAGGCGTCGACCGTCGGCACCGGCACGTCCTCCAGGACGCTGTCCACGACCTCGCGCTTGTCGATGTTCTCTACGGCCGCGTCCGGCGTCAACACGAGTCGGTGCGCGAGCACGTTCGGCGCGAGGCGCTTGACGTCCTCCGGCACCACGTACTCGCGCCCCTTCACGACTGCACGGGCGCGCGCCGCCTCGAAGAGCCGCTGGGTGCCGCGCGGACTCACGCCCACTTCGACGCGCCGGTCGTCGCGCGTCGCGCGCGCCACTGACACCATGTACTGGAGGAGGTCGCCCTCCACGCGCACGTCCTCCGCGACCGACCGCACGTCCTGCACGCGCTCGTCGTCCAGGACTGCCTCCACGGTCGGACTGCGCGTCGTCCGGCCGGCGCGTCGGCGCAGCAGGTCGAGTTCGCCGTGCTCGTCCGGATACCCGATGCCCGCCTTCGCGACGAACCGGTCCATCTGCGCTTCCGGCAGCGGGAACGTCCCCTCCTGCTCGACGGGGTTCTGGGTCGCGATGACGAAGAACGGCTTCGGCAGCTCCATCGTCTCGCCGTCGATGGTCGCCTGCCCCTCCTCCATCGCTTCGAGGAGCGCGGCCTGCGTCTTCGGCGGCGCGCGATTGATTTCGTCCGCCAGCACCACGTTCGCGAACACCGGCCCCGGCTGGAACTCGAACTCGCGGGTCTTCTCGTTGAACACGTGCGTCCCCAGCACGTCCGCCGGCAGGAGGTCTGGCGTGAACTGCACGCGCGAGAACTCCAGGCCCAGGGCCGTCGCCACCGACCGCGCGGTCAGCGTCTTCCCGGTGCCCGGAACGTCTTCGAGGAGGACGTGGCCGTCGGCCAGGAACCCGACGAGGACCGTTTCCAGGAACTCGCGGTCGGTGATGACCGCGCTCTCAACTTCGCTCAGGACGGCGTCACATTCGTCACTCGCTGCGGTGACGTCCATACGTCACGCTCCGTCTCACCGGGTTTAGCGTTACCGGTTGACACGACGCTCGTTTGACGTATCCCGACGCCGTCCCCCTACGGCACCCCGGACGCCGCCAACCGAAATCCCTAAAACCGACAACGGCGTTCCTTCGAACGAGCCGAGGTAGCCTAGCCTGGCCAAGGCGGTTGCTTCGAGAGCAACTGTCCTC
>JBDGQF010000404.1:0-1701 GCA_042219255.1 Halobacterium sp.
GCGACGCGGTCGCAGGTCTCCGCGATGACGCCGAGGTCGTGCGTGATGAACAGCACGGACATCCCCAGGTCGTCCTGGAGGTCGTTGATGAGGTCGAGAATCTGGGCCTGAATCGTCACGTCCAGCGCCGTCGTCGGTTCGTCCGCGATGAGTAACTGTGGCTGGCACGCCAGCGCGATGGCGATGAGGACGCGCTGGCGCATCCCGCCGGAGAACTCGTGGGGGTACTCGTCGAGGCGCGCCTCCGGTTCCGGGATGCCGACGGCGTCCAGAATCTCGACGGTGTCCTCCAGGACTTCGCCCTCGACGCCGCCGCCCGAGATTGCTTCCCGCACCGCGTTCAGCCACGTGTCGCTGGGTTTCTCGCCGTACCGGTGGAGTTTCAGGCTCTCCGCAATCTGCTCGCCGACGGTCATCGCCGGGTTCAGCGACGTCATCGGATCCTGGAAAATCATGCTCATCTCGCCGCCGCGAATCTCGCGCAGCGCCGCCTCCGGCGCGGACGTCAGGTCGACCGCGGCGTCGCTGAACGCCACGTCCTCGGCCGTCTCGCCCGCGGCGATGCGGTCGCGCGCGGCGTCGTCGACGAACACGAACCCGTCGAGCGCGCCGTCGAGCGCGTCCTCGACTGTCTCCGCGACGTCGCTGGGCGGTGTGTCCCCCTCGAGGTCGACTGCCGCTTCGCGCAGCGACGGCGCGAGGTCGCCCGGGTCGCGGCCGCCGTTCAAGTCGTCGGCGAGTCCGCGGAGTTCGACCGCGGCGGACTCCACGCCCGCGCCGACGCGCAGGTCGGCGGCCAGTTCGCGGACGGCGTCCACGAACTCGTAGTCGTAGCCGGTGACGGCGTCGTCGAACTGGGCGGCGAGCGTCGCGGCGATGTCGGTGTCCCGCAGCACGACGTGGCCGGAGACGACCTCCCCCGGGTCGTCGACCAGTTGCATCGTGGACAGCGCAGTGACCGACTTCCCGGAACCGGACTCGCCGACGAGGCCGACGGTCTCACCCTCCTCGATGGTGAGGTCGATGCCGTCGACGGCCTTGACGGCGCCCCGTTCCGTGTCGAACTGCGTTCTGAGGTGGGACGCGGAGAGCAACTCGCTCATTGTCTGTCATTCGCGGCCAAGGAACTCATATAGCTTCCGCCCGACGCGGCCGAGAGGAAGGCTTTTCCCTGTGGCTTTCGGTCCGACGACCATGACCCGCGAACGCGACGCCGCCCGCGACACCGACCCCGGGACCGACCCCGGGATGGACCCGACGGCCACCAACTGGGAGCGCGTCGTCGAGGACATGACGGCGACGGCCGACGAGTACCGCGAGCGCGGCTGGGACGCAATCGAAATCCATCCCGGGGACGTGATGGTCGCGACGGACGACCGGCGCACGGGACTGGAAGTGCTCGCGCCGGACGACGAGTTCGACCGCGCGGCCGCCGCCGTCGACGACAGCGACGGCTTCGAGAGCGCGAACGTCTTCCGCGCGGAGACGGAGGGCGTACTGTACTTCGTCGTCGTGCTCGAAGACCCGTCCGCGGAGACGGCGCTGCTGTACCCCGTGCAGTACGCGCCCGGCGAGGAGACGGACTTCGTCGAGATGGTCGAGAAGGAGGGCGAAGTCCGCACGCACGTCCGACCGCTCGACCAGCGCCGCGTCCTCACGTTCACGCACGACGACCCCTCGCTGTTCCTCCCCGGCGAGTAA
>JBDGQF010000404.1:1801-3470 GCA_042219255.1 Halobacterium sp.
CCCGCAGTTCGGGCACTCGGTGCCGTCGTGGCGGAGTTCGTCGCTCGCCGACCGCACGTCCCGCATCACCGACGAGATGCGTTCCTCGGCCTCGAGTTCGTCCTCGACGGCGAGGTCGACGCCCTCGACTTCGAGCAGGAACTTCGCGACCTCCGTCACCTCGTACATCAGGTCGTCCAGTTCGTCCGCCGTGAAGAAGTCACACATCGCGCCGTAGAGGAACGTCGCGCCCGCCATCCGCACCTTGTCCTCGAACGCCGCGCGCGCCTGATTCACCGCCTGCGGGCTGTACGTGTCCGTCATGAACGGCACGAGTTCGTCGAGGTTCTCACCGATTTTCGTCATCTCCACGCCGGTCTCCGTCCGGAAGTCCGCGCACAGTCGCGCTATCGCCCACTCGCGGGCCGTGATGTACGTGCGGTCGCGCAGGAACTCGTTCACGCGGTCGTACTGCGCGCCGTCCATCTTCGAGAACCGGTTGTACTCGCGGACGTCCCGCGGGACGTCCCGCTCGGTCTCCTGGCCGCCGTCGAGTGCCTCGACCGCTGGCGTGAGATCCCAGTCGGCGGGCGAACCGCGTTGTTCGGGCATGGAGGAGGATTGCGGGGTGGCGCGCAAAAGCGTGTCGCCGGGGAGGTCGAGCGTAGCGAGACCTCCCCGAACGGACGAACGGGGAGTGGAACGACCCGTGAGTCGCCGGCGAGACTCCGACCATCGGGAGGAGTCTCGGAAACTGCGAGCGGGGAGCGAAGCGACCCGCGAGTCAGGGCGCGTTCGGTAGCGTTTGAACAGCTGTCTCGGCGTCCAGCGCTCGCGGCTCACTGCGTTCGCCGCTCGCGCGTCCGGAGACCCCTCGCGGTGCTCGGGGTCTCCCGTCGGCCGAATACTTTTCTATGGACGCGCAGACACTCCGGACATGAAAGTGCTGTTGGGTATGGGTGGCGCCGACGATTCGCTGGACGCGCTCCGGGAGACGGTCGAGCGCGCGGTGAGTGCTGGGGACGAGTTGACGGTCGGGGTGGTGGAGAACCCGGAGAGCGACCGGGAGCCGGCGGAAATCGTGGAGACGGCCCGCGAGGAACTCGAGGCGGCGGGCCTGGAGGCGGACGTCCGGCGGTTGTCCGGCGACCCGGGGAGTTCGCTCGTGGAACTGGCAGAAGACGAGGGGTTCGACCAGATTGTGTTGGGTGGCGGGCAGCGCAGTCCGATGGGGAAGATTCGGCTCGGGCACATCGCGGAGTTCGTGCTGTTGAATTCGCGCGTGTCGGTCAAACTGGTGCGATAGCATGCCGGGCGAACGCGTCTACCCGGAGGAGGTGGCCGACGAGTTCCCGCGGCCGCCGCGGGAGTTCACGGACGCCGACGGCCTCGACGTCGAGGTGCGGGCGTGGCGCGAGAACCACGACCCGGACAGCGAGGCGTTCGAGGCGCTCGTGGAGATGTACGTGGAGTTCGACCCGGCCGACCGCGCGCAGGGCGTGCCGCCGGTGGGCGAGCAGCGCATCCGGGAGTGGCTGGAGAACCTCCTCGAGCAGGACGGCTTCGACGTGCTGGCGTGGCACGGCGACGAGGTGGCGGGGCACGCGACGCTGGTGCCGGACGACGAGTCGACGTACGAACTCGCCATCTTCGTGCACCAGGACTACCAGGGCGCGGGCATCGGCACGAA
>JBDGQF010000310.1:0-3456 GCA_042219255.1 Halobacterium sp.
CCCACATCGTGCCGTCCACGAGCGTGTACCGCAGGTCGTCGTCGAAGACGCCGACGCCGCCGTTCGGCAGGTTCTCAACGAGCGCGCGGTACCGCTGCTCGCTCTCCGCTAGCTGGCGGCGCTGCTCGCGCTGCTCGGTGACGTCCTGGACGACCAGCATGCCCGCGTCCACGTCGCCGTCGGCGTCACGCACCGGCAGCGTCTGCGCGGACACGACGCGGCCGTCGTACTGGACTTCGAACGACCGCTGTTCGCCGTCGAGCGCCGCCCGGAAGTGCGGTTCGACCTGCGTGGCGACGCGCTCCGGGTAGATGTCGTGGACGCTCCGGCCGACGCGCTCGTCCGGCGAGACGTCGAGGTCGGAGAGCATTTCGCCGCCGACCGCCGTGTACTCCAGCTCGTCGTCGAACAGGCCGACCGCGCCGTTCGGGAAGTGCTCGACGAGCGCGCGGTAGCGCTCCTCGCTCTCCGCGAGCTTCCGGCGGCGCTCGTGGCGTTCCGTCACGTCGCGCACGACGCCGACGCGCTTCGTCTCGCCGTCCGTCTCCAGCGACGAGAACGCGACCTCCACGGGCACCTCGTCGCCGTCCGCCGTCTCGACGGTCGTCTCCAGTTGCGGGCGCTCGACGTCGGACTGCTCGCGAATCGCCGCCGCGCGCTCCATCGTCTCCCCGTCGACGACGAGGCGCGCGTGCTCGCCGAGCAACTCTCGGCGACTGTACCCCGTCAGGTCGCAGAACGCGTCGTTGACGGTCTCATAACACCCCTGTTCGTCCACGACGTAGATGCCGTCGTTCACCGTCTCAACGATGGCCTCGTACTCCGCGAGGCGGCGCTCGCGCTCTTTCTGTTCGGTGACGTCCTGGGACATCCCCATCGCGGCGGTCACGTCGCCGTCGTCGTCCCGCACCGGGAACGTGTAGATGCGCGCCACCCGGTCGCCGTTGTCGTGCACGAACGTCGCGCGCTCGCCGTCCAGCGCGGCGCGGTACTTCGGCGCGATGGCGTCCGCGAGGTCGTCGCTCACCGCCTCGTGGACGGTCTTACCCACGAGTCCGTCAGTCGAGTCCAGCGCCGAGTCCACCGGCGTCCCGCCCGCCGTCGTGTACTCGAGGTCGTGGTTCACGAGCGCGACGGCGCCGTTCGGGAAGTTCTCCACGAGCGTCCGGTAGCGCTGCTCGGCCTCCCGGAGTTCCTCGGCCTGGCGCTCCAGGCGCTCGTGGGTCTCGCGGTGGGAGAGTTCGTACTCCACCCACTGCGCGGCGAGGTCGACGAGCGTCACCTCCCACGCCGAAAACCCGTCCTCGCGCGCCTCGTCGCCGTAGAAACAGAACGTACCGCGCACCTCGCCGTCGACGACCACTGGCGCGCCGAGGTAACACGACACGCCCAGTTCGCGGTTGCCGTCGCGCGCCGCGAGTTCCGGCGCCTGCTCGTCGATGTCCCGGAACACGACGGTCTGCTCGGTCTCCACGACGCGCTCGCAGTTCGTCTGGTCGAGTTCCGTCGTGTCGCCAGCCTCGACGGCCGCGTCGGACTCCGATTCGGTGTCGACGACCCTGAACTGGTAGTCGTCACCGTCGACCCGTGAGAGCGTGGCGTACCGCGTCCCGACGGTCTCTCGGACGGTCGCGAGCAGTTCGCCGACGCGCTCCTCGAAGGACAGCGAGGCGTCCGCGCACACGTTGTAGACGTCGCGGAGGACGTGTTCGCGCTCCGCGAGCACCGCCGTCTCCTCGCTACGCTCCCGCAGCACGCCGACCGCGCCCTGTGGGTCGCCGTTCGCGGCGACCGCCCGGAGCGTGAGTTCTCGCGTCCGTCGTTCACCCGGCTGCGTCTCGACGTGGACGGTCAGCTCTGCCGTCCGCTCGGCGTCACTGTCACCGGACGTCAGGCTCCCCTGACTGGTCGCGATTCGGTCGCGCAGTTGCCGGTGCGCATTCTCGACTTCTCGCGCGGACGGGTCGGCGAACACCGCGGCGAACTCCCCGCCGACGACGTCCGCCCGTTCGCGGCCAGTCAGAGTCGCAAACGCGTCGGTCGCGTCGGCTACGCGGCCGTCCGCGTCCACGCGCACGACCCCGCCGTCGACCACGTCCGCGAGCGCGTCGAACTCCCGTCGCGCGACGGTGGCCCCCTCAGGCCGGTCGGTCTCGTTCCGGCGTCCCCGTTCGCTCATACCGTCGGTAGGATAGTCCCGACTGAATAATCCTCTGGCCGTTCGCGCTACCGGTAGCCCGAGACAGTTGCGGGCAATCCGTGGGTTCATACGACGTGGCGCCCCACCCTCTACCGAATGGGCGACGACTGGCGGGACTACTTCGGCTTCGACGCCCCTTACGACCAGCAAGCGGACGCCATCGAGTCCGCCATCGACGCCGGCGAGCGCGGCGGCTACCTCGCGATGGAGGGGCCGTGTGGCACCGGGAAGACGATGGCGGCGCTGACGGCGGCAGCGACGCTCGTCCGCGAGACCGACGACTACGAGCGCGTGTTCGTCGTCACGCCCGTCAAACAGCAACTCCAGCAGTTCGTCGCCGACCTCCGGCAGATGAACTCGGGGCTGGACGAACCACTGGACTGCGTCGCGCTCGTGGGGAAGCGCGACCTCTGCCCGTACGGCCGCGAGGACGTGTTCCCCCAGGACGCCAGCGTCCACGACCGCTGCGAAGACCTCCGTGAGTCCACGGCGGGCCTCGTGGAGGCCGACGACAGCAAGCCCTCTGGGTTCGACGGCGCGGACGCCGGCGAACTCGTGGACTTGCGCGCCGCGGACGCGCTCGACGACCCGTGGTGGGACCCGGCGCGGGCGCGCGACCTGGCGCGCTCGGCGCGCGCGGACAGCGACCACAACCTCTCGGAGAACCCGCTGCGGACGGACGGCGCCGCGTCGCCGTACGTGCCCGTGCAGCCGAGCGCGCCCGAGGAGTTCGGTGACGGCTCAGAGCCGTTGTTCTGTCCGTTCGAGGCGGACTGGTACGGCCGCAACAAGGGGTCGCCGGTCGGCTTCGACGTCGGCGACCACCACGTCGTGACCAGCCAGGACTTCCTGCCGGCGGCCGTCGAGTACGGGACGTGCCCGCACCGCGTCCAGCAGGTCATGCTCGACCACGCGGACGTCGTCGTCGGGAACTACAACCACCTGTTCGACCCGGACACGCGCGGCCTCACACAGCACTTGCTCGACGAGCAGACGTTCGTCATCGTGGACGAAGCCCACCGCCTTGAGGAGCGCGTGCGCGAGCTGCTGTCCGACCGCGTCGGCCGGCACACGCTCGCACGCGCCCGCAACGACCTCCGGCAGTTGCTCACGACGGCGAAGCAGAGTGCGGAGAACCGCCAGCAAGTGAAAGACGAACTCGCGAGCTACGAGGTGTCCCTGGACGCCGTCGAGGAGGCGGTGGACTTCCTCGCGGACGTGATGGACTGGCTGGACGACCGGGTCGCGGAGTACCT
>JBDGQF010000386.1:0-3437 GCA_042219255.1 Halobacterium sp.
CGACGCGCGCGACGTTGTCCCGGTTCGGGAACACCCACGGGTACGCCGTCTCGCCCGGCATCCACCCCCACCAGAACTTCATCGAGTCCGCGTCGAACAGTTCCTCGGGGAACCGCCGGTACTCCTGGTACGCGATGTGGTTGGCCTCGCGCGGGTTCAGCAGGTCGCTGGCGCGCTTGCCGTCGGGCAGGAAGTCGTCGAGCACGCGCATCGTCACCTGGCGCTGCGGGCCGTCCGCGAGCACGAGGTACTCCGCCGTAATCTGGTCGCCGTCGCCGAGGTGGAGCGTGTGCTCGTGGCCGCCCGACAGGTCGGAGTCGACGTCCTTCACGGCGGTGCCGGTGACGTAGTCGGCGCCGGCGTCCTCCGCGCGGTCGCGGAGCCAGTCGTCGAACTTCGCGCGGTGGAACGTGAACCCGAAGTGGTCGTAGTCCGCCTCGATGCCCGTCCGGTCGACGGTCACGGACTCGCTGGGGCCGATGAACTCCGCGTCGTCCAGTTCCTGTTCGACGACGTCGTCGGGGATGTCCGAGAACTCGAGGTCGGCGACCTCCAGCCAGTAGTCGAGGAAGCCGGCGGCGTCCGTGGAGTCCGGGCCGAGTCGGTCGCGGTCGTCGCGCGGCACGCCCTTCTCGTAGACGACGGCGTCCGCGCCCCTGTCGGCGGCCGCGTAGGCGGCGGCCGACCCCGCCGGCCCGCCGCCCACGATGGCCACGTCTACGTCAGTCATACTACGTCCGTCACCGCGCCGGCGTTAAAGTGCTTCGAGTTTTCGCGTCACCACGCTGAAGGCGACAGCGCGCCACGTCAGCGTATGCCGCGCCTCGACGACCCCGTGGACGTCGGCGGCGTCACGCTCCGCAACCGCCTCTACCGCGCGCCCCTCCTGGAGTGCGCGGGCACCGACGCGGACACCGCCGACGTCCTGCGCGCCGACCTCGGACCCGCCGCCGCAGCGGGTGCGGGCCTCGTCTGCCAGGGCGCGACCGTCGTGCGCGCCGAGAGCGGGTGCGCCGCGCCGAACATGACGCGCGTCCACGACGACGACTTCGTCGAGACGCTGTCGCCAGTCCCGGACGCCATCGAGGCCCACGGCGGCCGCGTGTTCGCGCAACTCGAACACGGCGGCCTCAGGTCGATGGAAATCTGGCACGCCGGCTACCGCGACGCCCACCCAGACCTCGACCAGTTAGCCGTCTCGGAGCCGCCGCTCCCGCTCCGCGTCGCCGACCGCGCCGGCTTCCTCGACCTCTCGCCGCACGTCCTCTCCACGGACGAGGTGTACGAACTCGCGGCGGACTTCGGGCGCGCCGCCGAACGCCTCGCTGACGCGGGCTACCACGGCATCCACGTCGCGGGCGCGAACATGGGCGTCGTCCAGCAGTTCCTCTCCCCGTTCTACAACCGCCGGAGCGACGAGTTCGCGGACGGCTTCCGGTTCCTCGAACTCGTCCACGACGAAGTCCGCGCGCGCACCGACCTGCCACTCATCACGAAGATTCCCGCCGAGACCGACGCGCCGCCCGTGATTCGGCGCCACCTCACCGCCAGCGACTGCGTCGACCTCTGTGAGCGCGCCGCCGACGCCGGGTTCGACGCCGTCGTCCCCGTCTCCGGGAGCGTGTTCTGGGACATGCACCTCGTGAAGGGCGCCTACCCGGAGCGCGCCTGGAGCGAGAGCCAGTTCCAGTCCGGGTACCCCGACGCGTTCGGGAGTCGCTGGCGCGCGAAACTCGTCGCGGCTGCGAACCGCCTCCAGGCGCGCCGCGCGACGTTCCAGCACGCGTGGAACGCCGACCTCTGCCGGCGCGTCCGCGACCGCGTCGACATCCCCGTGTTCCTCGAGGGCGGCGTCCGCGACCGCGACCGAATCGACGACCTGCTCGGCGACGCCTGCGACCTCGTCGGCGTCGGCCGGCCGTTCTACGCCGAACCGCGCCTCCCGGCGCGCCTCCTCGACGGCGACGGCAGCGTGGCCTGCGAGAACTGCAACAACTGCGTCGTCCCCCAGGTCACGGGCGCGCCGGGCGTCTGCCGGACGCCGCACGTCCTCGAAAAGCGCGGCCGCCTCGAACGCGAGGGTGCATACGAGCGCGACGGCGGAAGGGGTGGAGAGGGCGCGTAGTCAGCGCTCGGCGGCGAACAGGTGGACGAACCCGGCGACGCGGCGCTCGTCGCGCGGGAGCGTCGCGTCTTCGGCGAGCGCACCGCGCGCGGCCGCGATTCGGTCGTCCAGCACCTCCGAGGGCGCGTCCCGGTCGTCGCTGGGCGACCCGGCGGCGACGAACGCGTCGAAGGCGCGGTTCAGGTGGCGCGCGACTGGGTGGTTGCTGCGGCCGGCTTCCAGCACGGCGACGCGGCCGCCGTCCGTGAGGCAGTTCAGCCACCGCCGGACTGCGCTGGCGGGGTCTGGGAGGAGGCCGACGACGAACGACCCCATGACGGCGTCGACGTCCGCCACCGGTGGGTGTGTGGCGTCGCCCTGGACGAGGTGGACGTTCCGCCAGCCGTTGCGGTCGACGCGCCGCCGCGCCTGCGCGAGCATCCCCGGCGTCAGGTCGACGCCGACCACAGTCCCGCTGGGGCCGACGCGCTCGCGGAGGTAGGGGAGGTTCGCGCCCGTCCCACACCCCAGGTCGACCACGGTGTCGCCGGGGGAGAGCGCGAGCGCGTCGGCGGTCGCGCGCCGCAGGCCGCCGAGACCTGGGAGGAAGCGGCACAGGTAGTCGTAGGCGCGCGCCCACCTGGCGTAGAACGACTGCGTCTCGGCGACGGTCACAGCCACTGGTTCCGCGGCCACCGGCAAAACGTCTCGGGCGGCGTCGTCGCCCCTGCGCGACCCGAATAGGTAAGTCCGTCAACAGTAGAGGGGTGGGCATGGACCGGATCCGCGTCGCCTACGACCTCGTGCGGGCGTACGTCTACGCGCTCGTGCTCGCGGCCGTCGCGACGGTCGTCTGGCTGGCGAGCCCCCAGATTGCGGCGGCGCCACAGGTCGCGAGCCTCTGGTTCGCCGTCGGCGGGTTCGGCCTGCTCGTACTCGTGACCTTCCTGCTCACGCAGTACGGCCGGCCCCTCTGAGCCAGTACGCCAGGCCACCCACGGCGCCCAGGACGACCGGTATCGCGACGCTGACGTACAACAGTTGGCCGGCGTCGAGGTAGCCCGCGAGGCGGCCGGCGTCCGCGAGCACGAGGACGGACGCCACCCACGCGAACACGCCGAACCCGGCGCCGCCCCCGATGGCGCGCGGCCACGACCGGGCGAACAGGCCGACCACGACGCCGCCGGCGAGCAGGCCCAGCCAGTGGACGGCCGAAACGGCCAGCGCCGCCGCCAGCGCCGCCGCGAACGCCGCGCGCCGCAGCATCATTCCCCACCCCCGAACCGGAGTTCGCGGTCGTCGAACGTCCGGTCGAACGTGTAGTAGTCGCCGT
>JBDGQF010000464.1:0-3421 GCA_042219255.1 Halobacterium sp.
CCACGACGATGCGCGCTCTCGTCAGGTACTCGGGCGCGTCGTCGCTGTCGACGTCCGGGCCGTCCCAGTGCGCGCACGACGACTCGCGGCCGACCACGCGGCAGTCGGTCACGGAGTCCCGGAGTTCCACGACGATGTCCGCGTCCGCCGGGTCGTCGACGAGTTCGAACGTCGGCGGCGCGCCCACGGTGCCGTCGGCGCCACGCTCGTAGTAGTCCAGGGCGCGCCGCACTTGCTCGCGCTCGCGTTCCGCGCTCCCGTTCGTCGACACGACCGCGACGTCCAGCGCGTCCGACGCCCACGGGAACCGCCGGTTCACCGCGTCAGTGACGTTCTCCGGCGACCGCGCCGAGAGGTTCCCCGCCATCACCGACCCAGGGCCCTCGCCGTGCCGGTACCCGAGCACGTGCCCGAACTCGTGTTTCAGGATTTCGCGCACGACAGCCCGCGAGTGCCCGGCACGCACCTGCACGGTCACCGGGTCGGTCACCGTCGCGTTCTCCGGAATCACGGGCGCACACCCCAACGCCACGTCGTCCTCGTGGACGCCACACCCGTCGATGGTCTTCACGACCTCGACGCGAATCTCCGGGTCGTCGGTGTGGTCGACCATCCGGAACTCGGGCGCGTACCGCTTCCCCGGGTCGATGCGGCTCTCCCAGTAGTGCAGCGCCGCGCCGACTTCAGGGTGGACGTCGGTGTCCAGGCCGGACGGGTTGTCCACGACCACTTCGATTGGTTCGCCGCCCCACGGGTTCTGCTGGCGCTCGATAGACCGCTCTGGGACCTCGAACGGCACCGTCGTCGACGGCTGCTCCGCCTGCGGCGTCCCCGCCGGGTCGGCCGTGAGACACCCCGACGCCACGACGAGCACCAGCACGCCGACCACCAGCGCAGCGCGCGCCATTGTTACACAAACTTGTGGGTGTCACGTATTAACGTATCGCTTGCGTGCCAGGAAATCCCAGGTGCCGGGCCGCAGCCACCGCACACGCGACGTCCCTCAGCGGCCGCGAGAACGGTCTCCGGCGGACTCTCGGCTACGTCGACCCGCCGTACGCGTGCACGCCGGCGCCGGACGCCAGGTAGAACCGGCCGCCAGCGACCGACAGCGAGTGCGGCCGCACGTCCCCCGGATTCACTTGCGCGAGAGACTCCCCGGACGTACTGACGAACACGACCCCGCCCTGCCGGTCAGTGAACCCGACGGCGTTCGACGCCACGACCGGGTCGCTCTCCACCTCGTTCACCGTCGAATACGTCCACTGCGACGACCCGTCCGACACCGACACCGCCTCCACCGTCTGCCCGGCCGCCACGTACACCGTCGACCCGTCGGCACAGACGCCGCCGCGCGAATCCGGGTACTGCCAGTAGAACGACTCCGTCGCCGGACTCCGCTGCCAGCGCACCGACCCGTCCGACGCGGCCACCGACGCCAACGGCTCCGAGGACAACCCAGCGACCACTATCACCTGGTCGTCGGTCGCCACCATCGGCCGATACACCGCGTTCTTCCGCCACCGCACGTCACCGGACGCCAGGTCGAACGCTACGAACTCCGTCAACTCCTCGTTCACCTGGTCGTCGTAGTCCAAGTACTCCAGGAGCGTGTACAGCGTCGACCCGTCCGGACTCACCACCGGACGCTCGTACGTCACCGTCTTCATGTCGGTGTCGGCCTCCGACGACGCCGCCCACACCTCCGACTGGTCGCCCCAGTCCAAGACCTGCAGTCGACTCACGTGACTCTCCGGGTTCGTCACCACGACCAGTCCCTCGCTCGACGGGAACGCCGAAATCTGGCTCGACCGCACGTCCTGGTACCGCTGCAGGAACGCGCGACTCCCCGACTGCACGTCCAATCCCAGGACGCCACCCGTCCCCTCCGGCACCAGCACGATGGTGCCGTCGTGCACGAACGGCTGCCCGGTCGGCTCGTAGTCCTTCACGAACTGCTCGCTGCCGTCCCGCGACAACCGCGCGACACCACTTCCACCGGACACCACGACCCCAGCCGACGACACCAGCGGCGAGTGCGCCACGCCGAACGTCTTCAACGCCTCCGCCGGATACGACCACTGCTCGCTCGCCCCCTCCACCGGGACGGACTCGGTCGTACTCCCCGACCGACTCGCGTCGGCCTCGTGCGTCACCCACGCGTCCAGACTCGCCGCCGCACTCGTCGTCGTCTCCTCCGTCGTCGTCCGCTCTGTCGTCTCCGTCGACCGCGCGGTCGTCGCCGCCCCACCGCTCGTCGTCGTCCCGTTCGACTCACTCGACCCCGAACTCGCACAGCCAGCCAGCGCGACGACCGCCGCACCAGCCGACCCCACGAACGCCCGTCTCGTCCATTCTGACATGCACGATGCCGCTCGCCCACGACGGAAAAGCGTTTGTCAGGCAGTATCAACGCTGAAAATCACGGCACGGCACCACCGCCAATCACCTAACATGGATGACAAACTCGTCGCTATACGGCCGAGTACTATCGACGCAAGCCCGCCGGGATTCTCGTGAACGTAGTGAACGAGAAGTCAGGGAGGGAACGAGACGAACGCAGTGAGTCGAGTGGACTCGCTGGGAGTCACGCGAGTAGCGCGAGCGTGACGTCGGCAGACCGGAGGTCTGCCGGAATTTGAACCCGGAGCCAGACGTTCCTGCTCGCTACGCTGCGCGGGCTGCGACTGGCAGGGCTTCAAATCCCGACTCGTCCACGTCCACGCAGTACCTCGACGAGCGACAGAGCAGTCACTCGTCGGCGGCGTGTTGAGAGAAGTGGACTCGCTGGGATTTGAACCCAGGGCCTCTTCCTTGCGAAGGAAGCGATCTACCACTGATCTACGAGCCCGCATCCAATCGAAGTCGACCGACGTATTTCAGACTTCTGTTTTCCCGCGTGCAACTTCGAGTCGGTGGCGGACAGCGCCGTCGCTGTGCGGCGGTGGTCGCGAAGAAAGTGGGGAACGTGGGTGGTGTGACAGCCCGTGTCGGCGAGTACTCCCAGGTCAGTCCTCGAGAACGATCTCGATGCTGACTTCGTTGGGAACCTGAATCCGCATCAGCTGGCGGAGCGCGCGTTCGTCCGCGTCGATGTCGATGAGACGCTTGTGGACGCGCATTTCCCAGTGCTCCCACGTGGCCGTCCCTTCACCGTCCGGGGACTTCCGCGAGGGGATTTCCAGCGTCTTCGTCGGGAGCGGGACCGGCCCGCTGAGCTTCACGCCGGTCTTGTCCGCGATTTCCCGGACGTCGTCGCAGATGTCGTCGAGGTCGTCGGGATTGACGCCGGCGAGACGAACGCGTGCCTGCTGCATGGATTAGGCTTCGTTGACGTCCAGGACCTTGCCGGCGGCGATGGTCTGACCCATGTCGCGGACGGCGAAGGAGCCGAGCTCCGGAATCTCGGAGGACGGCTCGA
>JBDGQF010000104.1:0-3405 GCA_042219255.1 Halobacterium sp.
GCCGACGCCCATGTGGACGACGACCTTCTCGATGCGCGGTTCGCGCATCTCGTGGAAGTCGGCTTCAGTCTCGCTCATTCGCCATCACCCGGGAGTTCCGATTCGTCCTCGACGAAGTTCTCGTCGATGACGACGACGTACTCTTCGACCGTCTCGAAGCTGCCGTCGGCCGTCTCGACGTAGACCGTGTTCTGCGCGCTGCCCGGCTGCACCGAAATCTCGTCGATGCGGCCGATGTCGCCGGCGTGCTGGCCGGCGACGGCAGTGACGAGCGCGCCCTCTCCGTATTCGAAGTGGGCGACGACCTCGTTGGTCTCGTTGTCGACGACGACGGAGTCGTTCCCGCTGTAGACGTCCTCGTCGACGACGATGTTGCCGCCGTCGTGGAAGTTCAGCTGGGTGTCGCCACCGGAGACGGTGGTCTTGTCCGTGACCTTGCTCAGTTTGCTGTCCGCCGCGTCCGCGTCGATGGCCGTGAGGCCGAGGCGGCCGCCCTCGTCCGGGAAGACCCGGTAGTACTCGTCGCGCTCGGGGAACGCCAGGATGTCGAACATCCCGATGGGGCGTTTCACGTCGCCGACAGAGCTGCCGTTGACGAGCACGCCGTCCTCGTTGACGACGTACTGCGCTTCGCTGCTGTCGTCGACGTAGCCCAGGACGTCCCGGAGCACGACGACGAGCGGGACGCCGCTCTCGCCGTGCGGACCGGCCCCGGCCTTCGCGGTGAACGTCTCCGTCTTCCGCTCGACGGGCCAGGACTTCGGTACCGAAAGTCGCTTCTGGTGGTTCGTCATTCGTTGTCACCCTCCAGTCGCTCGGCGCGCACGTCGTCTTCGAGGTCCAGGTCGATGACGCGGAGGTTGCTCGCGTCCAGGGGCTTCGGGAGCTCTTCTCCGTCCGCCTTCTCGACGGTGACGTCCTCGACGCGGACCGTCTCCGACCGCAGGTCGACGTCGACGACCTCGCCTTCCTCGCCCGCGTCGTCGCCGCGCATCACTTCGACAGTGTCGCCGACGTTCACGCGGACCTGACGCTGGTCGTACTCCTCGCGGAGGTCGTCGGACAGCGTCGACCGTACCTGGTCGTGTCGCTCGTGCAGCGACGCGTTCGCCGAACTGTTTCGCTGTTTGCGTGGTTGCTCACTCATGGTTCTATACAATCATCGTCGCGGTACTCGCGATGGTACCGTACCGTTCCGCCACTTCGCGCGAAATCGGGCCCTTGATTTCGGTCCCGCGGGGCTCGCCGAGGTCGTCGATGATGACCGCGGCGTTGTCCTCGAACTTCACGCGCGTGCCGTCCGGGCGGCGAATGGGCTTGCGTTGACGCACGATGACGGCCTCCAGTACCTGGCGGCGCATCTCCGGCGTGCCCTTCGTCACCGAGACGGTGACGGTGTCGCCCAGTCCGGCTTTCGGGTGGCGGTTCTTCGTTCCTTGATAGCCCTTCACGCTCGTGATTTTGAGCTCTCGCGCGCCAGTGTTGTCGGCGCACTTGATGAGCGAGCCCTTCTCCAGGCCCTGCGTGACGTCTGCCTTGATGGCTTCCATCAGGCGTCACCTCCGTCGGTGACTTCGACGACCACGTGGGACTTGGTCTTCGAGAGCGGTCGGGTTTCTGCGATACTGACCGTGTCGCCGACGTCGATGTCGAAGCACTCCGGCGCGTGCGCCGGGACTCGCGACCGCCGCTTCATGTAGCGGTCGTACTTCGGCACGAATACGTCGTATTCGCGCTCGACGACGATGGTCTTGTCCATGTCGGTGGAAGCCACTTCACCCTCGAGGACCTGTCCGCGCACGGAGAGTTCTCCGTGGAACGGGCAGTCCTCGTCAGAGCACGTGCCTTCCGGTTCTGTTACGTTCAGTCCTATCGCCATTTCGAATCAACTCCGTTCTCGGAGCGAGTTGCGGGTCGTGAGAGCAACGCGACCCCATCCACCGTAACGTAGGCCACGCCCTCGCCAGTGGTTTGGCTCTCGCCACCTGCAGGTTCGGACGCAGTCCCGGCCGCCTTCTCGACGGCCGCAGCTTCATCTGTGAGTCGGAACTCGAACCTCGTCCCCCGCTTTGGGACCTGTTTGACGCCCGGGCCGCTCGCGACGCTGTCCGGGTCAGTATCTGCTCGCGGGCGCCGCCCGCTCGCGTTCGAGGAGCGTGGCTCCTCGCTGATGACGAGCGTCCGCGTCGTCTCGCGGACGACCTCGCCCTCGATACCGACCCGGGACGGGTCTGTCGACTCCACGACCCGCACGTGCAGGCCGTTGAGTTCGTGTCGCGGCAGCGTCTCGGGCGTCACAGTCATTATTCGCTCTCAGTCTCCGCGGCTGCTTCTTCGAGGTCGCCTTCCTCTCGCTGAATCGTCTTGATTCGAGCGACAGTCCGGCGCAGTTCGCTGATGCGGCCCGGGTTCTCCGGGGCGCCACCGGCCGCCTTCACGGCCTTCGCGTTCAAGAGCTCGGTCTCGATGTCCTCGAGCTCTGCTTCGCGCTCTGCCGGGGTCATGTCCCGGATTTCTTCGGTGTGGAGAATCGCCATTATTCCTCACCCTCCTCTTCTTCCTCGGTCTCCATCTCCTCGAGGAGTTCCTCGGCGGTCTCCTCGGCCTCGGACTCCAGTTCGTCGAAGTCCTCGGGCTCGACGTCCTCCGCCTCGGCCTCCACGTCCGCTGCGAGTTCGTCGAGGTCTTCCTCGACGTCGGACTCAGTGGAGTCCGGCGGCGACGTCGCCGACTTGCCTTCCTCGTCGTGCCGGCCGGGGCGCGCGCCGCCCTCCGGCTCTTCCTCGACGATTTCCTCCTGCGCGAGGTCGTCGGCAGCCTCCGTGGTGGCTTCCTCGCCGGGCGCTTCGCCCTCGGGGCCGCCGGCTTCGACGCCTTCGCCCTCGCCTTCGAGGAGTTCTTCGAGTTCCTCGGCTTCCGCTTCCTCGACGACGAGGTCTTCGATGTCGGCCTCCTCGTGAATCTCGAAGTCGTCGGGGAGCTTCGCGTCCGGCGGGATGATTTTCACGCTGACACCGATGGTGCCGAGCTTCATCACCGCGACGCCCTTGCCGTGGTCGACGATTTCCTCGGCGGGCTCGCCGTTGTGCTTGATGTAGCCGCGGTTGAACTTCTCCACGCGGCCGCGGTTGCCGGTGACCTTCCCGCTCAGGACGATTTCGGCGCCGAGCGCGCCGGCCTCCATGATGCGGTCGATGGTCGTGTGTCCGGCCTTCCGGAAGTACCAGCCGCGCTCGAGCGCGTTCGCGAGGCGGTCGGCGACAATCTGTGCGTTCAGGTCGGGTTCTTCGACCTCCTGCACGTCGATTTGCGGGTCTTCCAGGTCGAAGCGCTCCTCGAGCTGGGTCGTAATCTTCCGGATGTTCTTCCCGCCCTTGCCGATGACCATCCCGGGCTTCTCGGCCT
>JBDGQF010000301.1:0-3397 GCA_042219255.1 Halobacterium sp.
GCACGGCGCTCACCGACCGCCAGCGCGAGGTCGTAGAGACGGCGGTCGACCTCGGATACTACGACGTGCCGCGCACCGCGGGCCAAGACGACGTCGCCGCGGAACTGGACTGCGCGTCCTCGACGGTCGCCGAACACCTCCGGAAGGCGGAGGCAGCGCTCGCGCGGGCGGCGGTGCAGTCGCGGCTGGGCTATCCGGACTCCGGGGAGTCCGCGTAAGACCTTTGGCACGCGCCACGTAAGCCCGGTCGATGGAGTTAGAGGCGATTCCGGGTGTCGGCGCGAAGACGGCGGAGGCGCTCCGGTCGCTGGACGACCCCGAGGACGCCCTCCAGCGCGAGGACGTGGCGGCCGTCGCGAGGGCGCCCGGCGTGACGGAGGGGCGTGCGGCCCGCATCGTCCAGGGCGCGATTCGCGCACGCCACGACGACCCCGGCGGGTTTCTCGCGACCGACCGCGCGAGCGAAATCCACGAGCGCGTGCTCGCACTCTTGCAGGAGCGCGCGGTCACGGACTACGCGGCCAAGCGCCTGCGGACGTTCTACCCGAGCGCGGTGGACTCGCGCATCGCGGAAGTGAACGAGTTCGCCGAGCGCGCGATGGAGCGCGACCCCAGCCAGGACGTCGTGGACGCGCTGGACGGCGTGGCGCCGCTGTCACGCCCGGAGAGTCTCGCTGTGCGCGACCGGTGTCTGGCGACGACGGACGCGGAGACGTACGCCGAAGCGCAGGACACGTTCCCGGAACTCTCGGTGGAGGTCGTGGAGGACGCGCGCGGACTGGCCGACCTGGCGCGCGGGTACTCGACGGTCGTGGCGCTGGACGAGGCGTTCACTGGCGTCGAAGTCGAGGGCGACGTGCGCGTCGAACCGGACGCGCTCGAACGCCCCGAGGAGGTCGTGCCGGAGCGCGTGCTGTCGTTTTTCGCGACGAACCGCGACCGAATCCGCGCGGCCGTCGCCGTCCACGAGGCCGCTGGCCTGGAGACGGACGTCGACCTGACCGAGTTGGACGACGCGCTCGCCCAGTTGGACGCGGACGGTTCGATTGCGGGCGACGACGAGTTCGACCGGCTGTCGACCGCGGTGGACGACCTGGACGCCGCCGTCTCCACCGCGGAGTCGGTGGCGAACGACCGCCTCCGGGAGGCCATCCAGGAGCAGGACGTCACCATCGAGGGCGCCGACCTCCTGAGCCTCGTGGAGCGCGGCGCGGGCGTGGACAGCCTCCTGAGCCGTGAACTCGCCGACGAGTACGAGGCGGCGGTGGACGCCGCCCGCGACCACCTCGTGGACGCCCTCGACCTCCGTGACGGCGAGGCGAGTATCGCGCGGCGCGCGTTCGGCGACCAGCCGACGTTCCCCGTCGAGCACGACAAGGAAGCCGTCTCGCGGCTGCGCGACGAACTCACGGCGGCGCGCGACCGGCGGGCCGCGCGGCGGAAGCGCGAACTCGCCGCGACGCTCGCCGACCTCCGAGAGCCGACGCGAGACCTCGTGGAGCGCGCGCTCGAACTCGACGTCGAGCTAGCGGTCGCGCGGTTCGCCGAGGACTTCGACTGCGTGCTCGCGGAGCGCGGCGGCCGCGGGTTCGATATCGAGGGCGGCCGGTCGCCGATTCTGGACGTCCCCTTCGAGGACGTCGACCCCGTGGACTACGGCGTGGACGGCGTGGCACTCCTCTCGGGCGTGAACTCCGGCGGGAAGACGAGCACGCTCGACCTGGTCGCCGTCGTCGTCGTGCTCGCGCACATGGGCCTCCCGGTGCCCGCGGAGTCCGCGCGAGTGCCCGAAGTCGAGGAACTGCACTACTACGCGAAGTCACAGGGGACGCTGGACGCCGGCGCGTTCGAGGCGACGCTCCGGGACTTCGCGGGCCTCACCGAGGGCGCCGCGCGCAAACTCGTGCTCGTGGACGAACTAGAGTCCATCACGGAGCCCGGGGCGTCCGCGAAAATCGTCGCCGGCATCCTCGAGGAACTCCACGAGGCGGGCGCGTCGGGCGTGTTCGTCTCCCACCTCGCGGGCGAGATTCGCGACCAGTGCGGGTTCGACGTCACGGTGGACGGCATCAAGGCGCTCGGCCTGGAGGACGGCGAACTCGTCGTGGAGCGCTCGCCCGTGAAAGACCACCTCGCGCGCTCGACGCCGGAACTCATCGTGGAGAAACTCGCCGAGGACGCGGACGACGGCGACGCCGAAGCGGACGGAGCGTCCCGGGGCGCGTTCTACGGCCGCCTCCTGGAGAAGTTCTGAGCGGCCGACCGGCGCCCGCTGGCCGGCGGCCGCAGTCCGACGGCCAGAGACGGCTGTTAGCGGGCTGATACGGGCGGTTCTCGTCGGTCTTGGCGAAGCATTAAGTAGCTGTGAGAGCGTGGTGAAAGTGATGGACGACGACCCCGAGGAGGGGATGCTGGGCTGGGACGAGACGGTGTTCCGCGACGAGCACGTCTTCGAAATCGACTACGTCCCCGAGGTGTTCCGCCACCGCGAGTCCCAGCTCCAGACGCTGCAGTACGCGCTCCGGCCCGCCGTCCGCGGCAACCGCCCGCTGAACGTGATGGTGCGGGGGCCGCCCGGCACCGGGAAGACCACCGCCGTCCAGAAGCTGTTCGGCGAACTCGGCGGCCAGCGCGGCGTGCGCACGGTGCGCGTGAACTGCCAGGTGGACTCCACGCGGTACGCCGTCTTCTCGCGCGTGTTCGAGGAAATCTTCGACTACGAGCCGCCCTCGTCGGGCATCTCGTTCAAGAAGCTGTTCGGCCAGGTCGCCGAGCGCATCGCCGACGAGGAGGAAGTGCTCGTGGTGGCGCTGGACGACGTGAACTACCTGTTCTACGAGGGCGAGGCCAGCGACACGCTGTACTCGCTGCTGCGCGCCCACGAGACCCATCCGGGCGCGAAGGTCGGCGTCATCGTGGTGTCCTCCGACCTCGACCTGGACGTCATCGAGAACCTGGACGGCCGCGTGCAGTCCGTGTTCCGACCGGAGGAAGCGTACTTCCCTGCGTACGACCGCACCGAGATTACGGACATCCTCGGCGACCGCATCGAGGTCGGGTTCCGGGAGGGCGCGGTGCCGACTACCGTCCTCGACCGCGTCGCGGAGTACACCGACGAGGCGGGCGACCTCCGCGTCGGCATCGACCTCCTCCGGCGGGCGGGCCTGCACGCGGAGTCCCGCGCGAGCAAGACCGTGGAACTGGAGGACGTCGACGCCGTCTACGAGGAAGCCAAGCACATCCACTTGTCCCGGAACCTGCGCGCGCTCTCGGAGACCGAGCGCGCGCTCGTGGAGACGGTCGCGGAGTGCGGCGGCGAGCAGGCGGGCGACGTCTACGACGAGTTCAACGACCGCACCGACCTCGGGTACACGCGGTACACGGAAATCGTGAACAA
>JBDGQF010000114.1:0-3395 GCA_042219255.1 Halobacterium sp.
ACCGATGGGGACGCTCGCGGACACCAAGGTCTCGGAGAAAAACCTCACGACCATCCCGAAGCCGGTGCGGAACTTCCTGGACGTGGGCGCCGGTGACCGCGTGGAGTGGCACGTCGAGGACGGGAACATCGTCGTCAGGAAAGTCGAGGGCGACGGCGACTGACTGCTCGCGCGATGGTCGCGCGCACGCCAATGATTCTGTTCTCCAATTCGCGGCTCTCTGCGTGACTGTTTTCAGCGCCTGACTACTGTAGGCGCGCGGCGCCGCGAGCACGTCGGCGGTCGACTCAGGACTGGGGACGATTGTATTTGGCTCAGTAGCGGTGCTTGCCTGCGGTTTCGTCGCTGTATTCTTTCACGTCTCGGCACCGGTGCGTCGTCTCTGTATCAGGTTGGAGGACACGTCACGGGTCAGTGGAGTGCGCAGCGTCGATAGTTTTCGAGGATTTTACCGGAGAATATTCCGTGTACGGGCCAACGTTTATTGAGGTGGCATAACATGGCATAGGCCGAGGTAATAGTATGCACATAGTGGGGCATTATAAAAGATGACTGTGGCGAGTGAGCGAACGGCGGCGCGAGGTGTCGACGGATGAAGTTCGACGGCGAGTTCGAACTGGACGACGTCCCGCCAGACCAGGCGTGGGTCGTCCTCTCCGACCCGGTAGCGGTACGCGACGCGCTGAAGGGCTGTCAGTACATCACGCCGATGGACGACGACTTCGAGTGGGACTCCTACGAACCCGAGGAGGACGTCGCGACGCTGCCGGACGCAGACCCGGACGTCGTCGCCGACCGCGCGTTCAAGGCCGGCCAGACGTACGCGGCGCTGATGCAGGTCGGCGTCGGCAGCGTGAAGCCGAAGTTCGAGACGACGGTCACCATCGACGACCGCGACGACGAGAACTTCGAGATGACCGCGACCGGCTCCGGCTCCGCCAGCGGCAGCAGTTTCAGCATGGAGTCCGGGATGCGAATCCACCCGAGCGAGGACGGCGAGGGCTCCCGCATCGAGTGGTGGACGGAGGCCGACATCTCCGGGCGCATCGCGCAACTCGGCGGGCGCGTCATCAACCCCGTCGCGAACAAGATTGTGAACAACTTCTTCACCGCCATCGAGGCGGAGATGAGCGACGTCGAGGACACCGACTCCGGCGTCACAGACCGAATCAGGGGCATGTTCTGATGAAGTCAGCACCGTTCGAACACCACGAACCGACGACTGTCGACGAGGCGGTGAGCCTCCTCGAGAGTCTGGACGCACCGACAATTCTCGCGGGCGGGCAGAGCCTCGTGCCGATGCTGCGGTTCCGCCTCGCGAACCCGGACGTCGTCGTCGACATCAACGGCGTCGACGCCCTCGACTACATGCACGAGGACGACGGCTACCTGAAACTCGGCGCGCTCGCGCGCCACGCCGACGTCGAGGACTCCGACCTCATCGCGGAGCAGTACGGGAGTTTCGCGGACGCGGCGCCGCTGGTGGCCGACCCACAGATTCGCAACCGCGGGACTATCGTGGGGTCGGTCGCGCAGGCCGACCCGAAGGGCGACTGGGGGAGCATCCTGCTCGCCCACGACGGCGACGTCATCGCGCGCGGGCCGGACGGCGAGCGCGTGATTCCCGCGGACGAGTTCTTCCTGTTGCCGTACGACACGACCCTCGGCGACGACGAACTCATCACGGAGGTACGCGTGCCGACCCCGCAGCCGAACGAGGGGAGCGCGTACCACAAACTGAAGCGGAAGACCGGCGACTACGCGATGGCGGGCGTCGCGGCGCGACTGATTCTGGACGACGACGGCGTCGTGGAGACGGCGCGACTCGGCATGACCGCCGTCGACATCACGAACGCACGCGCGTACGACGCCGAAGAACACCTGGAGGGCGAGCGCCCGAGCGCAGAGCTGTTCGAGGAAGCGGGCGCGCTCGCCGCCGAGGAGTCGAATCCGGAGTCCGACGAGCACGGCAACGCCGGCTACAAGGAGCGAATGGTCGACGTGCTCGCGCAGCGCGCGCTGGGCGACGCCGCCGAGCGCGCCGGCCTCGTCAAACGGAGGGTCTCACAGTGACTGACGAACGCGAAATCACGCTGACAGTCAACGGTACCGAACACACCGTCGAGGTGGAGCCGCGTCGCTTGCTCGTGCACGTCATCCGGGAAGACCTGGACATGACGGGGACGCACATCGGCTGCGACACGGGGAACTGTGGCGCCTGCACCGTGTTGAAGGACGGCGAGCCAATCAAGTCGTGTCTGATGTTCGCGACGCAGGCCGACGGCGCGGAACTGATGACCGTCGAGGGGATGGAAGACCTCCCCGAGGCGACCGACCTGCACCCGCTCCAGGAGGGGTTCAAGGCCGAGCACGGCCTGCAGTGCGGGTACTGCACGCCCGGGATGTTGATGTCCGGGAAGGCGTTGCTGGACGAGAACCCCAACCCCGACGAGGACGAGATTCGGGAGGCCATCAGCGGCAACCTGTGTCGCTGCACGGGCTACCAGAACATCGTGAGTTCAATCGAGTACGCGGCGGACGAACTCGCAGACCGCACCGCGACCGACGGCGGCGTCGCGACGGAGGGCGCGTCGTCGGAGGGCGCAGCGCCGCCGGGCGAGGGCGCTGGCACTCGGGCCGGCAGTGAGGGCGACGCGGACACGTTCTGCGGGCAGTCCGATTGCTGTGGCGGGCCGTCCGGCGACCTGTTCGGGCGAGACTACCCCACGGAGGACGACACATGAGCAGCGAACACGAGAACCCACCGGAGGCCGACACGGAGTATCAACACGCCGAGGACGACGGCCCGCAACCGGAGAAGCACTGCGGGCACGGCCGCGGCGGCATGGGCGAGGAAGTCAGTCGGAAGGAGGACAAGCGGTTCATCACGGGCCGCGGGAACTACGTCGACGACATCAAGAAGCCGGGCATGCTGCACTGCGAAATCGTGCGGAGTCCGCACGCCCACGCCCGCGTGAACGACATCGACGGGTCGCGGGCGGAGGCGATGGACGACGTCGTCGCCGTCATCACGGCGGAGGACTTGCTGGAGCACGACCTGGCGACGATGCCGACGCTGATGGACGACACGCAGGACGTGCTCGTCAACGACAAGGTGAAGTTCCAGTCCCAGGAGGTCGCGGCGGTCATCGCGAAAGACCGGTACGCGGCGAAAGACGGCGCCGAGAAGGTCGAGGTCGACTACGAAGTCCTCGACCCCGTCGTGGACGCCGAAGACGCCCTGGAGGAGGACGCGCCCCTCATCCGCGACGAACTGGACGACCAGGAGGACAACCACATCTTCGACTGGGAGACCGGCGACAGGGAGGCCACTGAGGAGGTCTTCGACGACGCCGCGGTCACCATCGAGGAGCAGATGGAGTACCAGCGCCTCC